>JBDRGH010000276.1:0-7741 GCA_043818015.1 Pseudomonadota bacterium | reverse complement strand
AGAAATTTCTTCGCCTTCTTTTGAATTTTAATCCCCGCACTCCGTAACAGATAAACAAAGGGAGAAGCACTACCGTCCATAATAGGCACTTCGGGAGAATCAATTTCGACTACCGCATTATCTATTCCAAACCCCATGAATGCGGCTAGCAGGTGTTCAACGGTGGATATCCTGATCCCGTTCTGTCCGAGAGTCGTAGCAAATTTCGTTTCTACAACGTTGGCAACATCAGCCTTAATCGGAAGAGAATTCGGAAGATCGGTCCTTATAAAGACGACCCCGCTGTCTACGTCCGCTGGTCTAATCGTAACGTTTACCTTTTGCCCTAAATGAAGTCCAATGCCTGTAAAACTTATCGGTCTAGCAATCGTCCTCTGATACATAAAGTCCCCAAAAATCCCCTTAATAAGTGATTATTTTACTTAACTAAACAGCAACATCCATGCCCAATTTCTCAAGATGAACCGTATTTCCATTTGAAGGAATTTCCGGATCATGAATAAACCACTAAAAACAATGTGTTAAGTTGTCAACAACTTTGCAGGATAGAATAAACCTTCTCATGTTACGCCCTCTATCAAGCACATAAAATGTATATTAAACAACACAGTTTTGTACACACTGATGTATTTTTGAAACAGTACTCACCTCAATACCACTCTCTCTTGATCTCTTAAAAAGATGAAACAGAAAGGTCAAGAGGATAGGTTACTGGAGTTTCCCGAATTTATAGTGAACTCTTTTGTCTCATGGCGAAATTTGCTGGAGCAGTGGGGTATCCCGAAAGGGTCACTACGGAGGCACTGACCCTTTCGGGATCACTGCGGAAGCAGTGAGCGAAGGGATAAAGGGGTTCACTTAAATAATGCCAGATTAGTAATGAAATCATGGTCTTCCGAAAATACTTCGCCAGAAACTCGGGAAACTCCTGGATAGGTTATACATTTTTTGTGAGATACCTCTCTTTTTCACTGTAAATGCATCCACAGTATTGCTGACGATATAATCCCAGATCCTTTGATATTTTTATACCCTCCTCCCATCCTTTACGAAAATCCTCATAGTAGAATTTAACACCACACTCTTTGGCCACTTCATACCCTATCTCTTTCACCCTTTCATGTTTCTGAGATTTGCTCCCAAGCAGCGTGGTTGAGAAAAAATCAAACTGCCCTTTCTTTGCGGCCTGAGCCGCCGCCCTCAAGCGACCATGATAACAGTACCAACACCGCTCACTTTCCCGAAAGACCACGTTTTGTAAAAACTCTTCCAATCTGTATTCATTGCGATAGATCATCCTCAAACCAATCTGGGCCGAATATTCCTTTACGGCTTCGAGTCTCCTTTTGTATTCTTGATAAGGATGGATATTAGGGTTGTAAAAAAAGCCGAAAACCTCCATGGCCTCTTTCCGGAGTTCCTGAACTGGATAAATGGCGCAACATGCGCAGCAAACATGAAGCAAGATCTTCACTAAAACAACCTCGAAACACCGTTCGGTACTATACTACTTTAACAATTCTCTCGCAATAACCACTCTTTGAATTTGGTTGGTCCCTTCCACGATCTGTCCTGCCTTGGCTTCCCTCATGTACCGTTCCACGGTATAATCCTTCATATATCCATATCCACCTAAAATCTGGACGGCATCCGTTGTGATCCTCATCGCCATGTCTGTAGCAAACCTCTTCGCCATAGCTGCCTCCTTTGTCACCTTAAACCCCTGATCTTTCAGATATGCAGCTTTATAAACCAGGAGCCTTGCGGCCTCGATCTCTGTAGCCATGTCCGCCAGCATGAATTGAATGCCCTGAAACTCTGAGATGGGTTTGCCGAACTGAACTCGCTCCTTAGAATAGTTCAATGCTTTATTCAGAGCTGCCTGGGCAAGACCTACAGATATGGCGCCTATGTTTATCCTCCCCCCGTCGAGGGCCTCCATTATCATTTTAAAACCCTTACCTTCGTCACCCAGAAGGTGATCTTTGGGGACCACACAATTATCAAAGATCAGCTCCCTTGTAGGGTAGGAGCACATCCCCATCTTTTCTTCTATCTTGCCGAAGGAAAAACCGGACGTACCTTTTTCAACTACGAAAATGCTGGCCCCTGCGGCACCTTTCTCTTTATCGGTCTTTGTCACAACGGTATAAACATCGGCCTCTCCACCGGCACTGATGAAGATCTTGTTCCCATTTAGAATATATTCATTACCCTTCTTAACTGCCGAGGTTTGGATGGCCCCAGCGTCAGACCCTGCGTTGGGTTCTGTAAGGGCAAAGCCCCCGAATAGATCTCCCTTGGCAAGTGGAATTACCCATTTCCTTCTCTGTTCTTCATCCCCATTCTTGTATATGAGAAAGCAAACAAGATTGTGAACCGACAGATAACTCATGGCCCTGTATGTCTTTCCCAGCTCTTCATATATAATGGCTGACGTCAAAAACCCCATATTTGTCCCACCGTATTCTTCCGGGCACGTCAGACCAAAGAGTCCCAGCTCTGCTATTTTCTTAAATGCTTCCTTGGGAAAAATCTCTTTCTCCTCCCATTGATCAACATAAGGAGCCAATTCTTTCTCAGCAAAGTTTTTTACCATCCTCTTTACAGCTTCCTGCTCTTCTGTCAACTTAAAAATCATTTCGTACCTCAGACGTGTATTAGACTAAATGACTTTCTCTCTCCTGAATTCTTCAATCTGTTCGTCGCTATACCCGAAGGCAAGCAAAACCTCTTCCGTATGTTCCCCCATTTCAGGAGGAGGACTCACGATCTCAGTTGGAGTTTCCGAGAATTTCACAGGGAATGGAACCTGCTTTATCTTCCCTAACTTAGGATCATCTATCTCCTTCACCAAACCCCTGTGGATGATATGTGGATCGGAAAAGACCTCTTCCATTGTATAAACGGGGCCACAGGGAACACGATTCTTATTCATCTCGTTGATCCATTCGTCTCTGTTTTTTCTCAAAAATGCAGTCTTCAGCTTCTTAGAGATTTCCTCACCATTCTCGATCCTCTTTCTATGAGTGTTGCATCGAGGATCATCCAGTAGCTCATCCAAGCCGAGAACCTTACACAGACTTTCCCAGAAATGCTCCTCCAAGGCACCCACAGTAACCTTTTTGCCGTCTTTTGTCTCAAAGATATCGTTAGCAGGTGATAGGTGCCCCAGTTCAGTAACCTTCGGTACCTTTCCCGTCGTTAGATATTCTCCAGCTCGAACGCTCATCCAAGAAACTATTCCGTCGGTCATGGAGACATCAATATACTGTCCCCGACCTATCTTATCACGCACCAGCAAGGCAGCAAGGATTGACACCGTTGCAAACATACTTGAACTGAGATCGCCCATGGGTATACCTGGCTTTGCCGGCGGGCGTCCTACCTGACCCGGGATACTCAACACACCCCCTATTCCCAAATAATTTATGTCATGGCCTGGAATATCCCGATATGGTCCGTCCTGGCCAAAACCGGATATGGAGCAATAAACAATCATGGGATTTATCTTGCTGACCTTCTCATAGTCAACGCCCAATCTCTCTGTAACACCCGGACTGAAACCTTCCAATACAACATCGGACTCCTTTACCATCCGGTAAAATATTTCTTTGCCTTTCTCGGATTTCAAACTCAGAGTTACGCTCTTCTTATTTCGATTAACGCTCATGAAAATCTCGGGGATCATCTCTCGAACATAGTCCCCTACCCCAGGTTGCTCAAACTTGATTACCTCTGCCCCGAGGTCAGAGAGCAGCATAGAGCAATATGGTCCCGGCAAGAGTCTTGACAGATCCAGGATTCTTGTTCCTTCCAAAGGCAATGTCATTCTTTATTTCCTCCTTCAATTCTCGACACTCTCAAAAACATAAAATTCTAATAGCTTTGCCAGTATTAATTCCTCACTCACTAATGTGCCTCACTCCAGTTTTTCCCGATCCCAACATCCACCTTCAAAGGCACTCGGAGTTCCATTACCCTCTCCATTTCCTCTTTCACCATTTCAGCTACTTTGGCGATCTCACCGTCTGGTACTTCAAAGACCAATTCATCATGAACCTGCATAATCATCTTTGCAGAGAGTCTCCGCTCTGATAGCCTTCTTGAGATATTGATCATAGCAGCTTTTATTAAATCGGCGGCACTACCCTGAATAGGCGTATTTATGGCGGTCCGTTCAGTAAACTGCTTCACCGTAGGATTCTTACTATTGATCTCCGGCAGGTAACGACGGCGATTCAATAGGGTAGTTACATATCCATCTCTTCGAGCCCGGAGTACGATTCCGTCCATATATCTTTTCACCCCGTGGTACCGCTGAAAATAGCTATCGATATAATCCTGAGCCGTCTTTCTGCTTATCCTCAATTCCTGGGCTAGACCGAATGGACTCATTCCGTATATTATCCCAAAATTAATCACCTTTGCCTGCCTCCGCATCTCGGGAGTAACCATCGACGGGATAATACCAAAAAGCTCAGATGCAACCTCTGAGTGGATATCCCGGTCGAATTCAAATGAATCTATCAGAATATCATCTTCTGATATGTGCGCCAAGAGGCGAAGTTCTACCTGAGAATAGTCGGCAGAGATGAGGGACCATCCTTCTTCAGAGATAAATGCCTGGCGTATCTTTCTACCCTCTTGTGTCCTTATAGGGATATTCTGCAAGTTTGGATCGCTGCTGCTGAGCCTCCCGGTAGCAGTAACGGTCTGGTTATAGGATGTATGGATTCTTCCGGTTTCCGGGTGGATGAGCTTCGGCAGCGCGTCCAGGTAAGTCGACTTTAACTTCATAAGGCTTCTGTAGTCCAATATCTTTACCGGGAGACCATGTTCAGAAGCCAACCTCGTCAGCATATTGACATCGGTTGAATACCCCGTCTTTGTCCGTCTGGCTCCTGGCAACTGTAATTTCTCAAAGAGGATGTTACCCAACTGTTGATGAGAGTTGATATTAAACTCCTCCCCTGCCAGATGATATATCTCTTCCATCAGTAAGCTTAACTTACCTTCAATCTCCCTGGACATTCTGGTTAAAGAGTCCACATCCACCTTAACACCATTCATCTCCACCTTGGCCAGAACTTCGATCAAAGGTATCTCGATGTCATTAAAGAGCGGAGCAAAACCATCCGTTTCTAACTTTGGTAATAATAAATGGGACAAAAGGAGTGTAACGTCAGAGTCTTCGCAGGCATAGATTGAAGCTTCCTTAATATCTATCTGATCGAACGTTAGCGCTCTCTTTCCTTTCCCTACTACGGCTTCATAGGCTATCATCTCATAATCGAGATATTCCCTGGCAATATCTTCAAGCTTGTGGTTGTGTTTAGATGGATTTAGCAAGTAGGACGCCACCATTGTGTCACATTTTATCCCCGAAACCTCGATGCCATAACGCCTGAGGACGATGTAATCATACTTGATATTCTGCCCAATTTTCTTAATCTTTTCATCCTCAAGGACTTCTCTTAGAGTATCCAATACATAGTTTATCTCTAATTGTGTCGGAGCTCCCAGATACCTGTGGGAAAGGGGTATGTAAAACGCCTCGTGGGGTTTATGGGAGAAGGATATCCCCACTAGTTCAGCTAGCATGGGATCTTTGGCTGTGGTCTCTAAATCGAGGGCAAATTCTTGAGAATTCCTCAGTTTCTCCGCCAGCTTGTCAAATTCTTCTTCAGTAAAGATTACGTTGTATTTCTCAGTCGAGAGTGTCGCGTGGGGGGTAATTTCCTTCAGGAATTTTGTAAATTCCAATTCTTTAAAGATCTTCTTAAGTCTCTCCTTGTTAGGCTCGGATAGGCAGAAGTCATTGAAATCATAGGTCAAAGGAACGCTCGTGTTTATTGTTGCCAGCTCTTTACTTAATCTTGCTTGATCTCCAAACGCTAACAGGCTTTCCCGCCTACGTTTACCACCAACCTTATCCACATTATTGAGGAGATTGTCGATTGTACCAAATTCCTTTATGAGTTCAACCGCCGTTTTCTCGCCAACACCTGGAACACCTGGAATGTTATCCGATGCATCCCCCGCCAACCCCACAATTTCGGTAAATCGAGAGGGCTCCACCCGAAAACGTTCCATTACTTCTCTGATTCCGTATCTCTTATCCTTCATGGTATCGAGGATAGTTACACGGTCTGTTACGAGTTGAAACATGTCCTTGTCACCGGTAACGATGACGACATCTATCCCTTTCTTCTCGCCCTCTTTGGCGATGGTTCCAATAATATCGTCTGCCTCAAAACCAGCCAGTTCAATTACAGGTACATTAAAACCATCAACAATCTCCTTAACATAGGGGATCTGAAGAGCTAGATCATCTGGCATGACCGGCCTATTCGCCTTGTATTCGTTATAGATTTCATGGCGAAACGTCGGACCTTTCGCATCGAAGATAACAGCCAAATGGTCGGGTGTATGATCCCTGATTACCTTGAACAACATGTTGCAAAAGCCAAAGATAGCATTTGTCGGAAACCCGGATGAGGTAGAGAGACGGCTTATAGCAAAATAGGCCCTGTATATATATGAACTCCCATCTATCAAAAATAGACGGGGTTTTGCAGACATAGTTTTCTCCAAACGTGAGGACGCCAAGGGGCACACAGAGATATCCAAGGATGAAAAACCTTTACTTTTTCAAAGAAATAAATAATAGTAATAAACAGGTGTTATGTCAATCTTAAACTCAACGAGGAGTTTCCCGAGTTTTTCGCGAAGTATTTTCCCAGTACCATGCATGATCCGTTGACAATCTAGTATTTTTAAGTGAACCCCCTTGTCCCTTCGCTCAGTACCTCCGCAGTGACCCTTTCGGGGCTCGCAGGTCGGGAATAATTAGTTCACCCTGAAAACTGAAAAATTTCCTTTGGAGTGGACATTAACAGGATTTTTGGGGTACCCATGTTGACGAAGCGGAAGATAAGTCCCGACTGTGTCGGGATTTGACCCGCCGCAGGCGGGGAGTTTCTGAAAATGCCTGAAGCGAGTCATAGATGGGTCAAAAAATCTGTTTTAGAAAGCGGAAAAGGCAATTTTTCAGAACGAACCAATTGGGTTGACCAATCTAAGCTCGATCCATTGAAAATCTTGCTTCGCAACATTGGCCCTTCGGAGCGGCCATTCGAAGACTTCAATTCAGGACCCCGCCGCGGCTGGCCGGTCGAACATGTGAGGGTACTTGTCGAAAAGAACATGGTTCCTCAAAGGTCTCTAATCATGGGCCTTAATGAAGAGAGAAGAAAGGTATGTCAATTCCTCCTTGGGCTTGGAACAGCTACGCTCGCACTCTTTCTTTTCCCTGTTAGCCTCTTTAGCCGGCAAAAAGAATTCCCTTATGCTAACGTGGCTTCGCGAAAGAGCTCCACACCATCTGCGAATAGAAAATCAAAGATAGTAATGGCGAGAAGCGATCTGGTTCAAACTCAAGAAGCCAAGATAAATGGAGAGGTTGCACGTCAAATGGTTCATGAAGGGATGAAGAAGCTCGCAGGAACACCTACATTGTCGTCAGCGTGGAAAAGTTTCTTCGGTCCCGACGACATAGTTGGAATCAAGGTTAACTGTCTCGGTGGAAATATGTTACCCCCTCATGTTGAGGTAGTCATGGCAGTAGTAGACGGTCTGAAGTCAGCTGGTATCGTGGAAGAAGACATCATCATCTGGGATCGTTCGACGAGCGAGCTAAAGCGGGCCGGCTTCAAGATAAATGTAAGAGGTAGAGGGG
>JBDRGH010000275.1:0-2000 GCA_043818015.1 Pseudomonadota bacterium | reverse complement strand
AGGCGAGGTCAAAGATCGTGTCCTTTGCCATGGGACTCTTTTCAGGAATCAGAGAAGCATGGCCGACAGCCTCAAAAAAGAGGACCTCCCCTGCCCTTGCCAAAAGCAGCACGGCCCCGGGAAACACGTCCTCCAAAGCGCCCTGTTCCAGCGACTTTACGACCTTACTGTCTCCTCTGAATGATTTTGCACCGATATGTTTCATCTTTTCCATGAACCATCCACACTAATCGTCCCATCGCCTTTGCTCCTCTCTGCGCCGAGAACGGCGAACTGATATAAATCAATGGCATCTTTGGCCTGCTTTATCTGCCAATCCTCACACGATCTGCTCAGTTGTCTCAAAAAACGATCTCTATCTTCTTGGGATATTGGTTCGCTAGTCTCCTTTTTACAGAATTTATAGAATTGAGAAACCCATGAAATATAGTAAGGAATCTTTTTATCAGGAACAATATGTCTGTCTAAAAGGAAAGATCTGAACTACTCCATAACTTCCCCAAAAGTTATATAGAATCTACATAACCATTCTATGAACAACAAAATGTAGAATCTACTTTACCTACTGAATGATTAAAAAGATTTAGCCCTAATCATAAGCATGATCATATAGTATCTTATCTATAACAAATTATCATAGATACTTTTAACCCTTTTATTAACATTTTTCAACATTTTTCTTGACATGCTACAGGTCATCAATTTATTCTTTTCCTTCAATGTATCTAGAAAAAGTAGAAGCTACAGAATATCTAATGTTAGCCCGGAATAAACTATGACGATCCTTCACAAACAGATTTTGTCTCTTATCGTGAAAAGTCCT
Source organism: Pseudomonadota bacterium (assembly GCA_043818015.1). Lineage (GTDB taxonomy): Bacteria > Desulfobacterota > UBA8473 > UBA8473 > UBA8473 > JBDRGH01. Next base: position 1,177 of record JBDRGH010000275.1, on the reverse strand, counting down.
GGCCTTACAGACAGGGAAATCACTAACGCTCTTCGAGGAGTAAGTGCCCCGCAGCAGCCTATTAACCAAGCCGCTCGTTCCCTTGAGTCTCAAGGCGTTCTCGTACGGCTAAAAAGAGATGACGGATTAATAGGCAATTACGTGACAGAAAAGAAGGCGCCTATGGTCCCGGTTCTGAGTCCATCGAGCAATAAACATGACGTTGCGGGACTATCCGAGGATGAGATTAAGAAGGTGCTTAAGGTATGGCTATCCGAACAAGGGTGGAATGTCAAGATCGCAATGGGACAGGTGCCGGGGATTGATATCGACGCCATACGTGGCAAAGAGCGCTGGATAATTGAGGTCAAAGGAACTGGATCACGCCCCCAAATGAGGGTCAACTATTTCCTTTGCATACTTGGGGAAACGCTTCAGCGCATGGATGATCCAGCCGCACTCTATTCCTTAGCACTCCCTGATCTTGAACAATTCAGAAAGCTATGGGCGCGATTACCGATTTTGGCAAAGGATAGGACGCAGATATCAGTTCTGTTTGTCTCAAAGTCTGGTGCTGTCGCTCACGCTAGATAGCCTGTTGTCACCCAATATGTTAGCCTGAGACATCGACTATGCCAATTCCAAAAGATACTCAACTTACTACTATACAAGGGATGCTTGCTGCAAATATCTCCGCTTACAACTCCCCTGGCACATACACAGAGAAATACAATCACGACTATAACCAGTACATTGTTGGTCGGGCCGCTGGGATTTCAGCTGCCGGGGGTCCGGCGGCTTGGATCGCAAGTGGCGAAGCCGCCTCTCCAATAAGGGCACTGCTAAAGAGTTTCGGGATGAATGCACGCAATTCTGAGCTTGAGGGAGGAAAGGGGGACGGGCATAAATAAATAAGTAACATGACATATGGAGGAAAAACGGCTAAGAGATACCCATGCCAAGATTAGCCAGATTAGATGCACCTGGTGTGCTGCATGCCTATCCGGATGTTGATTTGGTTGTTATTGGTATCGGACCAAGACAAGGTGGAGTTGTATATGCCGTTATAAGAGGCGAGGCTATCTCAAAGTCAAGGAATTATCTGTTAATCAAGTAGGTTAGTTATTTATTTATGCCCGTCCCCATCCTCCGTAATCATAAAAAAACGGCCATAGGGCTGAAGGGCGCAGTTTATCCA
>JBDRGH010000274.1:0-2502 GCA_043818015.1 Pseudomonadota bacterium | reverse complement strand
TAATACGTGGTTAGCCGTGGCAGAAGATTTGAGGAGAGACAAAGATGGCAACATCCGTTAGAAGAAAAACGCTGATTGAACGATTTGGCATCGCTGCCGCGTTGAGTGTTTCACTGCTTATTTTGACGCCTTCTCATTTCTCCTTTGCAGATAATCCGCCAGTTAAAATTGGCGTCCTGGCCAACAGGGGAATTGTACGGTGTCTGGAAAAATGGTCACCAACGGCAGAGTATCTCACGGACAAGATTCCGGGCAGGAACTTCGTAATAGTACCGGTCGACTCCGAAGGAATTTTATCTTTTGTTGAGCACGGAATAGTAGATTTCGTCCTGACTGACCCGTCCATTTATGTAGAACTGGAAAACCAGTATGGTGTTAACCGGATTTCCACATTTAAAAATCTCACTTTAGATGGCGTAAACACAAAATATGGAGGAACGATCTTTTGCAAGGCCAATCGGAGCGATATCCTGCGCCTGTCAGATCTCAAAGGCAGAAGATTTATGGCCGTAAAAGAAATCTCCTTTGATGGGTGGAGGATGGCCTGGCGGGAGTTTAAAGAAAAAGGTATTGATCCCTATCGCGACTTCAAGGAACTGAGATTCGGAGGTACGCACGATGCGGTGGTTTACGCAGTTCAACAAGGCAAAGTGGATGCAGGGACAGTAAGAACGGGTACATTGGAGAGAATGGAAACGGAGAAAAAGATAGACGTTAAAGACTTCCAAGTGATCCAGAACCACGGAGGAGATGCCATTGGCTTACCTTTTCTTCACTCCACCCGTTCTTATCCGGAATGGCCTTTTTCAAGAGTCAAACACACACCCGATGAACTGGCAGAAAAGGTTGCAATAGCATTGCTTGAAATGCCTGAGAGCTCCCCTGCTGCAAAGGCGGCAGAATGTGCAGGTTGGACCATACCTCTGAACTATCAGCCGGTACATGAATGTCTAAAAGAATTGAAAGTGGGACCTTACAAGGACCTGGGGAAGATAACGCTCGACGATGTTTTAAAAAAATATTGGAGGTGGATTTTTGCTGTAGCCATTTTGTTTTTGTTAGCGGTAGGGACCAGCATTTTCAATCTGAGGCTTAGCCGAAGTGTTAAAGCTTCCAACATAAGGTTGAAAAAAGAAATCGAAGCGCGTAACGAAGCCGAGGAAGAGCTTAAAAAATCTGAATCAAGATACCGGACACTGGTAGAGAGTTCTACTGACGCCATCTTGATGATGGACAAGGAAAGAAATATAGCCCATTGCAACCAGGCATGCCTTGATCTTTTTGGTTACAAGCAAGGTGAAATCGAAGGTAAGCCCATAAGGATCATCCATCCTTCTGATGAAAGCTACGATTTGTTCGGACAGACTGCCTATCCGGTTATTGATGAGCATGGCTACTTCAGGACAGAATGGGAGTTCATGCGGAAGGACGGCACTATTTTTCCGGTGGAGTCAGTGACATCGCCATTACGGTTATATGATGGAGCGATAGAAGGATATATCGCTGTAATTAGGGATATTACCGAGCGCAAACAGGCTGAAGAAGCGCTGCGTGCGTCAGAGCGTAGTCAGAAGGCCATAATTGACTTTGCCCAGGCAGGTATTGTTCTTATTGATTCGGAAACGCATGTGATCATTGATGCCAACCCGACCGCTGTGGATATGATTGGCGCTTCGAAAAAAGAGATGATCGGTAAGGTCTGTCACCAGTATATCTGCCCTGCAGAAGTAGGGAAATGCCCTATTACGGACCTCGGCCAGGAGGTTGACAATTCGGAGCGCGTGATCCTGACAGCCAAAGGGGAGAGTGTTCCGGTTCTCAAGAAAGTGATACCCATTACATTGAATGACCATCAGTACCTGCTCGACAGCTTCATTGATATTTCTGATCTCAAGCGGACGGAAATAGAACTACAAAAAGCCAAGGAAGCCTCGGAGGTTGCCAATCGGGCCAAGAGCGAGTTCCTGGCCAATATGAGTCATGAGATACGTACCCCCATGAACGGCATCATCGGGATGACGGATTTGGCTCTGAGCACGGATCTGACTAAGGAGCAGCGAGAATACCTGGACATGGTGAAGGTGTCCGCTGATTCCTTGCTTACTCTCATAAGCGATATATTGGATTTTTCCAAGATTGAGGCAGGTAAACTGGAACTGGAGGAAATCGACTTTGATCTTCGCACCACCATGGAGAATGCCGCGGACATGCTGGCGGTGAGGGCCCACGATAAGGGGTTGGAGCTGGCTTGCCACATCAAGCCTGACGTACAAACCGCTTTGGTGGGAGATCCTTCCAGGCTTCGCCAGGTCATCGTCAATTTGGCCGGGAACGCTATCAAGTTTACTGAAGAAGGGGAGATAGTCATCCGGGCGGAGACGGAGAAGGAGGAAGACTCCTCAGTTCTTTTACATTTTATGGTGTCGGACACGGGTATCGGGATTCCTCCTGACAAGGTGGAGAAGATCTTTGAAGAGTTTAGCCAGGTGGATGGGTCCACTA
>JBDRGH010000273.1:0-2334 GCA_043818015.1 Pseudomonadota bacterium | reverse complement strand
GTGCCGGACGTAACGTGTCTTGTGAATAGCGTCTCGTGCCAGGTTGTCGTATACTACTATTTGATTTTCTTCGATGAGTGAAGAAATCAGGTTTGTACCGATGAACCCAGCCCCTCCGCTGATGAATATCTTCTTACCCTTAGGTACCATAAGTCTCACCTTCAATACCTTCATGTACTTTGTAATGGGAAGTCTTTCTCACCCTGTCACGGGATCATGGCCGCCACATCGTAGCTAGAGTTTCCGCCAGATACGTTTTGAGCAGACTACCACGCCTCTTAGCCCCCTCGTAAACAGACAACGTCTCTCGAGCAAGCTGATATATGTTACCGCCTTCCAGGTTCTGTTTATCCAGGGAAAAGGCCATGATCAGTGGCACAAGCTCTGTTTGGACTATTCCCTTAGCCTCGGTCTCTTGGTCGATCCGGTTTAGTTGCTCAACTATACCATTAACCTTGCCGGGATCTAGTTGTCCCTGTATCAAAATGTCCAGCAGCTCTCTCGTTTTGCCTATCCCTTTATCTGACAGGGTCTCTAGTTCAGATATGGAGTCAATCAATCGCATGGAAAATCCGTTGGATTTATCTATGAAGTAATGCTTCAAACTATTTTCAATGTACTCCCGGCGCTTCGTAAAATCCCCTTCGGCGCCCAGTACGTCAAGCCACATCAACTTATAGGCAAGGTTCAAGATATCGTCTGCCTTCAGCGGCCTCTTAATGAGGGGGAAATAGGTCAAAAAACCAAATCCGTCAAATAGTGAGTAATAGACATTCATCTGCTCCAGATCCGCTGTATCCTCTATTTGTGCGGGTTGCCCATTTGACCAATCGAGCCATGAATGAAGGACACGAAAGACGCTCTCTGGTGACACCAAGTCCAGACACCGGTTCCCTTCGTGGCATTCCATTTTCGAACTGCAGGGAGCACACGGAATATCGGGTTGGAAGACCAGGTTCCCCTCTCCGTACGAACTGGTTTCTGCAAAATGGACGAAGCTGAAGGAAAGCCCGGCCACTTTTGTACCCACAGCAGCCGCTAGATGCATGGTTCCAGTATCATTGCTGACCAGACACTTACATCGCTCTAAACAAGCTGCTAATTCCGGGATCGTGGTTTTTCCCATCAGATTAATCACCGGGTATCTCATCTTTCCCTCGACCTCGCGGCCTATTTCTCTCTCCTGCTCTGTCCCAAATAAAAGAATCTTAGCCCCCCTCTCCTCAATGAGGCTATCCCCTAGCTTTGCAAAATACTTGGATGGCCACACCTTCTTTGGTGAACTGGCAGCTACCTGAAAGCCAATCACTAGATCGTCGTCTTCTACTCCTGCACTCCCTAAAGAATCCTTCACTCTGGACTTGACTTCCTCCGGAATCTGAAAAACGGGCTTCGCTATGGGTGGGGCCTCGGGTTCAAATTTTCGGAAGATATCCGCGATATTGAAGAGATTGTATTTTCGAGACTGAATCAAGGCACTTAAGTAGTTTACCCACGGACCTTTGATTACTCGGGCACCGTCAGGAGAAAGTGTAAAACCCACAGTTTCAGGGGCTGAGATAAGGTAGGCCAGGAGGGTGGTCATTTTTTTGAAATTCATATTATACACATAATTGAACCCTCTCGCCCTCAGATCTGCTACAACCCTGGCTAGGCGCTGATAGCCTTCAAAAATTGAACGGCCATCTATCTCCGGTAGCTCCTTGGGTATATCAAGCCAATCGGCAACGATATTCTCATCAATATCTGGATTACCCTCGATAACCTCTACCCCCTCCCTTGTCGTCATCACACTTACATGGCACGGTGAATGCGTCTTTCTTAAGGCCGTGATGAGAGGGGTCGTGTACATGATGTCTCCAAACCTGTCTAATTGAATAACCAATATCTTTACCATTCGTGTTCTCCTTTTGCCCTTTTATAGATGGCCTCAAGAAAAAGGAAGACGGCCTCAGTCTCCGAGAGGCCACCCGCACCTTGATTTATCACCCTGAGTATATTGTCGAGGGTAAGGTCTTCGTCCTGAGGGATCTTTTTCAGAAAATCATATAGTTCATCATCTTCATTGAGTCCTTTTAGTAATTCCCCAACTTGTTGCATAATTTGTATTCCTCCCTGGCATAAAAGTATCTTAAAATCTGTTCAATCTCACCGACTACCTTTTTACTATCAAACTCCTTGATAATCTCTTTGTAACTGTCACATATCCTCCTGTAGGTTTTGGGTGAATTCATAATATAGACTATATTGGCGGCGTAAATATCATACATCCTTGTCGAATAAGGGTTGGGTAGCGTCCTCCCACTGAAGTTGGTCAGGGCATATCTCCGGAAG
>JBDRGH010000272.1:0-2474 GCA_043818015.1 Pseudomonadota bacterium | reverse complement strand
CTTGAAACCTGTTTCCCTGTCAAACCGCTTGCTATGTCTCTTTTCTTTTTGAACATCTCCTACAATCATCGGCCTTCCGCTCTGGATAACCCACCCAGCTATTCCTTCACCAGACCTTAGTCTCTTGGACTGAATAAATTCGCCCTTCTCCCCTCTTGCCAGCCTTATAATGATATCGCCGCTTTCTGTGTCAATCTCATAGACTGAGCTTGCTTCTGCCTCCATAAACTCCTCTGCCTCCTTCATGGCAAAATTAAGCACATCAGCGGTTCGAAGTGATGAATTTATCACAGCACCTGACTTTAGAAGGGCGCGGTATTTCCCCGTCGAATCAGATATCATCATTGAGCTCTTCTTTCATATCATATGCCCCCTTTAAAGCAGCAAAGCCTCGTTAACGGTATATATTAATTTTACCGTTTCAATTAATCATAACTTAATTGGAGAGTTTGGTAAAACAAAAAATATGTCTTCCTGGCCTGAAGGGTATCATCACCCAATCTCTTTCAGGGAGCGATGCCGAGAACGTGACAAAGTAAAAGCCCTTGACCGCCAATGTAGCCTGTGCTATCTAATCAATGGGAATTCGCAGGAAAAAACCAACCTTCCTGTCTGAAACATAGGTCTTGCCCCTATAAAGCGGTACCGCTATACCTTGAAAATGGGACTTATGCCAATTACCCGTGTTCATTTCTGGCAGATACATGCAATATGGCTGTTTTATTTTCTCGCGGCCCTGGCCACCCTCATTTTTCTCATCGGCCTTTTCTATCGAGTCTCCATATGGTTGGCGGGCTCAAGAAAGGCCAAGGTTCGTTTTTCTCTCTCCGGCACGGGTTACCTCATTAAGGACGGGCTGCTAGGAAAGAGAATCTTTAGGGGGGGCGTAGCCTCCGGGTTGGTACATTTCTGTATTATGTGGGGGTTGGTTGGGCTTTTTGTGGGAACCGTTCTATTAACCATCGACCACTGGATCATTCACTACCTCTATGGAAGACTCTATTTGATCTATTCTTTTTGTCTTGAGATCCTGGGCCTCATGTTGTTTACAGGCTTATGTTTTGCCTTGATCAGGCGGTATATTTTGAAGGTTCCCCGACTAGACAATAAGCCTCAGGATATGTGGATTCTTGTCTTGCTTTTTGCTTCGGCGTTGACCGGATTTTTGGTTGAGGGCTTACGCCTCGCTGCGGAGAAACCAGCATGGGAAGGTCCTTCTTTCGTTGGCCTTACCATCTCTTATCTATTACCCTCTCAGGGTCAAGCCCTGGGACTTTACCCTGTTATGTGGTGGGGCCACTCTCTCGTCAGCCTCGGACTCGTTGCCTACTTCCCTTTTAGCACATTATTTCACTCTCTGGCAGCATCTGCCAACATATACCTGGAATCCCAGCCGGTTCCGTTCATGTCAATTGAAGACCGGACATCTGAGGACATCGAGTTTACCTTTAGGGATATGGTTACTTTTTCTGCATGCACGAACTGCGGCAGGTGTAATGAGGTCTGCCCTTCAACCTCCGCTGGAGAACCATTTTCCCCGCGGGAATTCATTGCACAAGCACATGAGTACACGAAGGTCCGGAACAACCCTCTCAACAGAATGAAATGGTTTCGTGAAAGAGGGCTAAAGGCAGGCTCGAATAAGCCCGGAATTTCCCCAGAGCAAATCTGGTACTGCACTAGCTGTATGGCATGTTTAGAGGTTTGCCCGGTATATATCGGTGCCTTTCTGCCCATCAGAGAAGTCAGGGTAGCCGAGATTGAGGACGGTAGCCGTGTGCCGAACCTCCTTATCCAGTCGCTTGAAAAGCTTTACAAATACCATAACCCCTGGGAAAGCTCAAAAAGGAAACGAGGTGAATGGCCAGAGCGTCTCCATATTCCCGATCTTACCAATGAGGCTGCAGCTGATCTCTGTTATTTTGTAGGCTGCACGACATCTATTGATACAAGGGCTCGGGAGCTCGCGAGATCATTTGTTAGAATCCTGTGCCATGCAGGTATCAGTTTTGGTACCTTGGGTCAAAAAGAGACGTGTTGTGGTGATATTGCACGGAGAGTGGGAGAGGATGGGCTCTTCGAGGAACAGATGGCACAGACCTCAGATCTCTTTGCTCGATATGGACTGCGCCGGATAGTTACCTCTTCCCCTCACTGCTTCAATGTCTTAAAAAAAGAATATAGATCCTTCCAAGAGCTTAGGAGGGCTGAAGAGAGGGTCATTTTTGAGGTAAAACATTACACTCAGCTCCTCGAAGATCTGTTGGACCGAGGTCTCCTTCGTCCGGTGAAATCATTAGACCTGACCGTTACCTATCATGATCCTTGTTACTTAGGAAGACACAACCTTATTTACGAAAGCCCGCGCAGAGTCATCCGTTCCCTCCCCGGAGTCGAACTTGTTGAGATGGCTCACTATGGCCCGAATAGCCTTTGCTGCGGTGGCGGTGGTGGAAGGTTGTGGGAGGAGCTTG
>JBDRGH010000271.1:0-3476 GCA_043818015.1 Pseudomonadota bacterium | reverse complement strand
TGTATGACGCTGATCTAATCGTTAACCTGGAGGAAACCAAAAAGGGATCTCCTCTGGATAAGGAAAGGTTAAACAGTCTGGTAGAGAAGGCCTTTCTTACAAAAAGCGGTGGTACTTTGGCAAAAAAGGTGCTTTTGAACGGCAAGCCGCAGTGAACCGGAGACCGATGGGAGTTGCGAGCTGCAAGTTCACAAATAACGAACTGGGGGGAATACAATGACAGTGAAACGAAACATAATAGAGATCGATGAAGAAAAGTGTGATGGCTGTGGACAATGTGTACCCTCCTGCGCAGAGGGGGCTATCCAGATCTTAGACGGAAAGGCCAGGCTATCCGCTGAGAAACACTGCGATGGGCTCGGTGCCTGTCTCGGGGAGTGCCCCAACGATGCACTCAGAATTGTAGAACGCGAGGCAGATGAATTTGACGAAGAGGCGGTGGAAGAACATCTAACATCGAAAAAAGCGCTACACAGTTCTCAAGAGGAAAAGATGCCTTGCGGATGTCCATCAACGCTGATCCAGAGTTTCGTCCGAGAGAACTCATGTCGGGAGGCAAATGAACCGGTCTCTCAGAGTAGTGGAGTATCTACGTTATCCCATTGGCCAGTTCAGATTAGACTCGTACCGCCAACGGCTCCATTTCTGAAGGGGGCCCATCTCCTGGTTGCCGCAGATTGCACGCCATTTGCCTATCCCAACTTTCACCAGGAGTTCATTCAAGGTAAGGTCGTCATGGTCGGGTGTCCGAAGTTCGATGAGGTGCAGGAGTATGTTGAGAAGTTTGCGGATATTTTCAAAACCGCAGGGATCAGGAGCACCACGGCTGTGGTTATGGAGGTGCCCTGCTGCCAGGGACTGCCCCTGGTTATCCAGAAGGGGATGGACCTGGCGGGTAAAAGTATTCCTATAGATAAGGTAGTGATCAGCACCAGAGGAGAGATCCTGAAAAGGGAGAAATTGGTGGCATAAAGTTCCATCCCCTCGGTGCTCGGTCAAGGCGATTTCTTCTATGAGACCCCCGCAGGGAATTCTCAGACATGAAGATGGAGCGCTGTAATCAGTCTATTTCTTGAGCCTTGGGTAAATCGGTCTCAAGAGGAGAAAGGAGAAAGAGATGGCTCAGGTTAAATGCTCAAAGACGCTAATGGTAACCACTGTCGGTATACTGTCTGTGGCTACCCCTTTTCAGATTCCATTTTCAAGGGAATCATAACTCTGCGATAGAAGGAAAGAAAGATGGTCAAACATACCGTTATCTTTCAACCACTCGGTGTCAAGATAGACGTCACGGCAGGGACAAGCCTGTTGGAAGCGAGTACTAAAGCAGGCGTGTACGTCAACAGCCTCTGCGGTGGAGAAGGTGTCTGTGGTAAGTGTCGTGTTCAGATATCTAGGGGCCATGCACCGCCCAATGCCCGCAGCATCAGCTTCCTCAGCCGAGAAGAGATTCAGGATGCCTTTCTGCTTGCCTGTCAGACAGAAGTCCGAGATAACCTGGAAGTCTGGGTACCCCCGGAGGCCCGCCTGGAAGAAGAGCAGATTCTCACCACGGACCGCATCGTTTCTTATGATCTTCCACAAGATATCCCTCTGGGTGACTCCATCCAGCCTCCTTCACTGCTATACATGCCTATAACTCAGAAGCTCTTCCTGTTGCTGCCGCAACCAACCCTATCGGACAACATCTCGGATCTTGATCGTGTCCAGCGGGAGATTCGTAAGAAAATACAAGTTCCCTACCTGGAAACCTCTCTTATCACTCTCAAAGGACTAGCGTCTGTGCTCCGAAAAAACAATTGGCAGGTGACTGCAACGTTGCACCCCAAGGATGAACATTGCCTCGAGGTCCTATACCTGGAGGGCGGAGATACCTGTTTAGCAAACTATGGCATTGCTTTGGACATTGGTACTACAACTATTGCTGCCCAACTGGTGGACTTAAGGAGTGGCTCTATTCTGGGAGTGAAGGCCAGCCATAACCAGCAGGCAAGGTACGGCGAGGATGTTATATCGCGCATGGTATTCGCCTGTGAACGAGATGGCATAACCCGTATCCATCAGGCGGTTGTTGACACGGCGAACTCCCTAATCGATGCCCTCCTGAAAGAACATGGGGTAAACGCCAACAACGTGACCGCCCTCACGGCCGCGGGTAACACCACTATGGCTCACCTTTTCCTGGGTCTTGAACCTTGTACTATTCGATTTGAACCGTATATTCCGACGGCCAACGCATTTCCTCCCGTATCTGCCGCGGAACTCAACCTTCATCTGCATCCCCGGGGTGTAGTCACCTGCATTCCAGGGGTAAGCTCCTATGTGGGTGGGGATATTACCGCAGGGGTACTGGCCTCTGGTCTCTGCAACAGTCCCCAGGTCTCTGCACTTATTGATATAGGAACCAATGGCGAGATAGTCATCGGAAACAACGAATGGCTTGTCTGTTGTTCTGCTTCAGCCGGCCCAGCTTTTGAGGGAAGCGGTACCAAATGCGGTATGCGGGCAACTCTGGGGGCCATTCAAAAGGTGATTATCGAAGAAGACCAAGTTCGTTATGAGACCATCGCCAATGGCAAACCTCGAGGTATCTGCGGATCAGGACTCATTGATGCCATAGCCGAACTTTTCCGTAACCACATCATTGATCCAAGTGGCAAGTTCCCTAGAGGCTCCAGTGACCAGCGGATACGGGCCACCGACGAGAATGTAGAATTCGTGCTGGCTCCTGGTGGTGAGACGGAAACAGGACGGGATGTGGTTATTACCGAAGGTGACATCAGTAACCTTATTAAATCCAAGGCTGCCATCCTGGCAGCCATGCGGGTGCTCCTTAAGAGCGTTGGTCTATCATTTACTGATTTGGAAAAGATCTTCGTGGCAGGCGGTTTTGGGAACTATTTGAACGTAGAAAAGGCCATATTCATCGGTCTGCTGCCAGATGTGCCCATAGAACGAATCGAGTTCATTGGTAACAGCTCTCTCACCGGTGCTAGAATGGCCCTGCTTTCCAGACATGCTCTTGCCAGAGCAAAAAGCCTGGCGAGTCAGATGACCTACTTCGAGCTTTCCGTGAACCCAGAGTTCATGAATGAGTTTGTGGCCTCTCTCTTTCTCCCCCATACCGATATAAACCTCTTTCCTACCGTGAAGAATGTAATGGAGAAGAGAGGAAGGAAGTAGAAATGTCAGGTTCAGGTTCGGTCTTGACTACCCACGATGTCACCGAGAGGCTTTCCTGGGAGCTCCAGGCACCGCTTACCGTCTGTCCGGAGGAATTCGAGGCTTTTCCGACCAAAACCAGCTGGCAGGTGGAACGGGATAAGATGCAACAGGTCTGTATGAAGTGCTATGGTAAAACGTGGGTAGATGATCATTACGTGAAGCTGGGCAAGGTTCACCCTTTACCTTCCATCCGTGATGCCCCACTGTTTCAGGAATTGATCTGCGTTTGGTTCATTTCGAATCCCCAAACG
>JBDRGH010000270.1:0-2918 GCA_043818015.1 Pseudomonadota bacterium | reverse complement strand
CCTCCGCTTTCAGCAGGTAAGGAGAATCAGGGTCTTCCCGGACACCCACAACAGTCCCTTCCGGCAATACAACTTCTTCGGGAACCAGTCTCTCTTCCCGGGTAACGTGGTCCCACTCGAATAACCACTTTTTCTGTTCTTTATACTTTGTTCCGTATCCCTCGGTGGCGGAGTCGTCAATACAGACGCCATCAATAAGCATACCCAGCTTGAGCTCTACCTCCTGCCCCATCCGTTTGGCTCTCGCCTTGTTTGAACTGCCTACTTTCTTTGCCTCCATCTCTCCACCTCCTATTATCTTGTAGCGAGATTTTACCTGGCTATTAATTGAAGCCAAAAGAAAGCATTAGGAGTTAAAAAGTGACTCTTTGTTACAATAACTATGCTCTTTTCCTGACTAAAAAAGCTTTACTTTGTAATAAACTTATCATATTATTGTTAGGGAATCAACCATAAAGTTTAATTTTTTCGAAAATATTCTTACTGACAAATCTGCAAACGTGTTTACCTTTACCGAGGTAGAAAATGAAAAGTTCATTAATGACAATCTGGTCATAATTGTATATCTTGTAATTGTAACTGGAGGCTGAATTCGGAGCGGCGGATCGTTTCACCCGCTGGAACGGGAATCGATGTCCTAAAGAAATAAGGAGCCAAAGAGAGTTTTCGAATAAGGGAGAATTTGGAGCATTTAAATTTGACAACCTCGTAAAAAGTCAAAATTCTATACGGCACAGTAAAAAGCTCCAGATGCAAGGCGCGCAAATCCGAAGGAATGAGGCGTACTTAGTTCGTACGTCGCAATGACTGAGGATGCAGCGCAACGCCGCAGATGGACTTTTTACGAAGCCGTCAGATTTAGATAGTCAGAAGAACCTCTATTTGAACCATGGTTGACAGCAAAAATTACAATATCTTGCTGGAATTACAGCGAAATGCACGACAAAGCGATGCCCAAATAGCTCGAAAATTGGGCATCAGTGAAGCAGCTGTGCGCAGAAGAATTGTCGCTCTGATAACAGAAGGCACTATTCGCATCACGGCGGTGACAAATCATTGGAAGGTCGGGTTCGACACCGCCCCCTTCATTTGTATACAAGCGGACCTTCATTTGCTCGACCAAGTGATGGAAGCACTCGCTGCTATGCCACGGGTTCATTTTATCAGCTTCACTACCGGCCGATTCAACATAATTATATGGGTTACCTTTCGCTCCCCTCCAGAACTAGCTGATTTTATCAAGAATGACATCGCTGCTATCTCTGGCATTATCAGGGTTGAGGTTATCTTTGTTCCTGAGTTCAAGAAGCGTGACCAAAAAATTTTGATAGACAATCGCATCCATGAAAGCTCGGAAGACAAGGGCAACGAAGTTTTACCACCAGTGGAAGACACCAGATCCCGTAAAAAATCTAAATTAATAGATACTCTTGACCGCAATATAATACGTGAACTACAGAAAGATGCCCGCCAGAGTGATGCACAGATATCCCGTAACCTAGGAATGAGCGAATGGACGGTTCGCAGAAGAATTCAACGCTTCATACGGGACGAGATTATCAATGTGGCAGCAGTTATTGATCCTTTAAAAGTCGGATACACAACACCAGCCTTTATTGGTGTTCAAGCTGACCTTTCGAGATTAGACGACATATGTGGTAGATTCTTTCTGATGCCTAGGATTCATGCGGTAGCTCTTACAATTGGTCAGTTTGACCTCTTTCTGTGGGTCACCTTCCGCTCCCCGCAGGAATTAACCGATTTTATCGTTAAGGAACTATCCAAAGTGCCGGGGATCACGAGGACTGAGACGTTTATCCATCTTCAGATCAAGAAAAGAGAACTCGGCATCCTGTAATCAAATATAACGTCCTTAACTACTTAAATCTCAACCGCTCAATCCTGCCTTAGTCCGTCCAGAGGGTCATCCGTTTCAACCTGTTATACGTCTCCGAAGAAAAGTATTTTGACCTAAAAGGAACCAAGGAGTTGTTCTGAAAAAGAGGATCTTTGGTAAGATCCAGCGCGGATTCCTCAACAGCAGCCTGCCAGAGCGCCGTTCCGGGGATTGGTGAATATTCGGTGAGGACGGGTCTTACGCCTACCTCCCGTACAAACTTAATACTCTCCTCCACCTCTTGAGATCTTTGACCGGGGAGTCCGATCAGGATATAAACCCCAATCTCACCGGGTAAAAACCCTGCCTTCCTCAGGTCTGAAACCGACCTTCTAAATTCTTCATTTGTCGTCTTGTTGCCGGTGGAGAGCTGTCTTCCTGCGTCTGATGTCTCAAGACCCAGTCGTACTGTCTTAAATCCAGCCTCGTACATCAGTCCGCAGAGTTCCTTCGTCATAAACCGTATGTGTATTGCATTAGGCGTGTGAAAGTTACAGGATAGCTTCCTCTTCAACACCTCTTTCAGAATGATCACGATATTCCTCTCCGGTTCCACTGTAAGCGCATCGTCGTAAAATGCAAAGTCTTTTACCCCGTATCTCTCGCTCCAGAATTGGATCTCATCCGCCACACAGAGAGGATCTCTCCGTCTAAATCCCCTATAAATCATGTGGGAGGCACAGTACGTGCACGAAAATGGACAACCCCTCGAAGTTAGAATACACACATAGTCCAGATCCGGCATGAGGTCGAAAGCAGGATACGGGAGAGAGTCCAATCCATCACCTTTGGTGACATGTTCCAATCTGTTTCCTGTGAACTCACCTACCAGTTTCAAGGTCTCAATCTCACCTTCTCCTCTGATTATATGATCTGCATTTGAATACTGTGAGGCATGGGAATAGCAGAGGGAAGGATAGATGCCTCCAAGGATAATGGGAATTTCAGGGTAGATATCTTTGAGAATTTCTATTACCTTGAAGACACCAGGATACCAGTAAGTCATCATGGACGTCATCAG
>JBDRGH010000269.1:0-13273 GCA_043818015.1 Pseudomonadota bacterium | reverse complement strand
TCCTGAACGAAAGACCATGTTATCCATTCTTCTTTCGAGAAGGAGCAAGAGATTTTCACCGGTTATCCCTTTTATCCTCTCAGCCTTTTCAAAATATCTTCTGAATTGATTTTCCAAGATGCCGTAGATCCTTTTAACTTTCTGCTTTTCGCGAAGCTGAATACCATAGTCCGAATGCTTGGGGCGACGCTGCCCATGTTGACCCGGCGGATAACTCCTCCTTTCAATAGCACACTTATCTGAGTAGCACCTATCCCCCTTCAGGTACAGCTTCAAATTTTCTCTCCTACACAGCCTACAAACGGATCCAGTATATCTAGCCAACCCGCGCCCCCTCTATACCCTTCTTCTCTTAGGCGGACGACACCCGTTATGGGGAATAGGTGTAACATCCCTGATTAAACTCACATTAAATCCCACAGCCTGTAACGCCCTTAGAGCCGATTCTCTGCCAGCTCCCGGGCCTTTAATATAAACCTCGATATTTTTAACTCCATGTTCCATAGCCTTTTTGGCAGCATCTTCGGCGGCCAATTGAGCGGCAAACGGAGTGCTCTTTCGTGAACCTTTATATCCCTGAGTTCCAGCACTAGACCAAGCTATTACGTTCCCGCTTAAGTCAGTAATGGTAATTATGGTATTGTTAAACGTCGCTTGAATATGTGCTATGCCATTCTGGATGTTCTTTTTTTCTTTCTTCTTCTTGGTACCCTTCTTTTGTTTAGCCATGGAGCCTCCTACTTCTTTCTCCCTCCAATCGCCCTACGGGGTCCTTTCCTCGTTCTCGCATTTGTGTGGCTTCTTTGACCTCGAACAGGTAAAGAACGTCTATGGCGCAACCCCCGGTAACTTCCTAAGTCCATTAACCTCTTTATATTCATGCCGACTTCCATTCGTAAGTCGCCCTCTACTTTATACTCAGTATCAATTATCGCTCTTATATTCGCTACCTCAGACTCCGTGACTTGGTCGGATTTCATGTTGAGATCAACCCCGGCTTTTTCAAGAATCTTTCTTGATATAGACCTCCCAATACCATAGATGTAAGTTAATGCTATCTCCATCCTTTTGCCCCTCGGCAAATCGATCCCAGCAATTCTTGCCAATATCCCTACCCCCTTAACTATCCTTGTCGCTGCTTATGTCTTGGATTCTCGCATATTATCCTAACTACACCCTTGCGTTTGACGATCTTACATTTATCGCATCTTTTCTTTATCGAGGCCTTTACCTTCATTTGAAATCCACCATCCTCTGCAAAAAGCTCCCACTGTCAACTACTATCGCATTTTGGATTTACCGTGCCTGTGCCGTGAAAATTCTACCCCTACGAAGACAGACGTGAAAGCGTGGAACGGGTTATTTGGAACGGTAAGTGATCCTTCCTCTATTAAGGTCATAAGGAGATAATTCGACAGTGACCTTGTCACCTGGCAATATCTTGATATAGTGCATCCTCATCTTCCCAGAAATGTGAGCTAAAACCTTATGTCCGTTGTCTAACTCTACTCTGAACATGGCATTCGGCAGAGTCTCTAGCACCGTTCCTTCTACTACAATCGCTTCCTCTTTCGGCATAAAAACCCCAAATGGATTATTTACCCACTCCCAATGATGTCTGTAATCCTACGAAAAACCTCGTCTATCTTCCCAACACCGTCAACGGCCCTGGACGAATTCTTCTTCCTGTAAAACTCGACCACAGGGGCAGTTTGCTCATGATAAACCTTTAGTCTACTCTTTATTGTATTCTCTTCATCATCATCCCTCTGGT
The DNA here is from genome assembly GCA_043818015.1 of Pseudomonadota bacterium. Lineage (GTDB taxonomy): Bacteria > Desulfobacterota > UBA8473 > UBA8473 > UBA8473 > JBDRGH01. The sequence goes on along the minus strand of JBDRGH010000269.1, from coordinate 11,499 downwards.
AAAGGTCCCCGTGACACACGTCGCACACTTCTGTATTTGCAGGCGGATCAAAGATGATGTGATACCCTTTCCCACATTTTCTACAGGTTCTCCTCCCGGTGAGCCTCTTCACCAACTCTTCATCGCCGATTTCAATACTGATCAAGTGATCAATTTTCAAATTCATTCTCTGAAGAATCGCATCTAAAGCCTGGGCCTGCGCCACCGTTCGCGGGAACCCGTCCAAGATAAAACCACCCTTGCAGTCGGGTTTCCGTAACCTCTCTTCAATTATCTCTATCACAACTTCGTCGGGAACTAAAGAGCCTTCATTCATAAAACTCTTTACCTTCCTCCCCAGGTAAGAATCTTCCTTAACCGCTTCCCTGAGGATATCACCGGTCGAAATCTGAGGGATATTGTACTTATCAACCAGCATTTTTGCCTGGGTCCCCTTCCCTGAACCAGGTGGACCTACGAGTATGAGATTCATAATTAAACCAGTCCTTTGAACGAGTTCTGTTCCGCTACCGACGCCCTTTCAACCTTGCCTTTTTCAAAAATCCTTCATAGTGCCTTGTAAGTAGATGGGACTCAATCTGTGAAACCGTATCCATAGCAACTCCAACCACAATCAGCAACGCCGTACCTCCAAAGTAAAAGGGTACGTTGAATCTGCTGATAAGGATTGTAGGTAATACGCATACAGATGAAACATAGAGAGCGCCACCGAACGTTATTCTTGTAAGAACCCTGTCTATGTATTCGGCGGTCTTTTTGCCAGGTCTTATCCCCGGTATATATCCTCCGTATTTTCTCATATTATCGGCAACATCGATGGGGTTGAAGGTGACAGCAGTATAAAAGTAACAAAAGAAGACAATGAAACCAACATATAGAATGCTGTAAATAAGCCCGCCAGGACCTAAACCGGCAATTATGTTTTGAAACCACGGATGGACTTCTAACCACGGTTTAGGCATAAAATTGGCGATCGTTAACGGAAACATCAATATTGAAGAGGCAAAGATCGGAGGAATAACTCCTGCTGTATTTACTCGAAGGGGTAAGTGCGTGCTCTGTCCCCCGTACATCTTTCTTCCCATTATTCTCTTCGGATATTGCACGGGAAGTCGCCTCTGTCCGCGTTCTACAAAAACGATAAATCCAACTACAACAACCATCATAGCAATAAGTATCAATATCAAGAAGATGGCCAGCTCTCCCGTTTTTAGGAGGCGCAAAGTATTGATACTGGCAGCTGGCAGACGAGAAACGATACCGGCAAATATTATAAGAGAAATCCCATTACCGATCCCCCGTTCGGTAATCTGCTCACCAAGCCACATGATAAAGGCTGTTCCGGCAGTCAAACTTATGACAGTCATTGCTTTAAAGGCCAAACCGGGGTCGAGGACTACCATCTGTCCTGCTGGACCCGTCATCCTTTCCAGGCCAACACTTATACCAAAACCTTGGATGATACTCAGAATGACCGTACCATACCTCGTGTATTGGGTTATCTTTCTCCTTCCGGCTTCTCCCTCTTTTGATAACCTTTCCAAATGTGGACTCACTACCGTAAGGAGCTGCAAAATAATAGAGGCACTGATGTAGGGCATTATTCCCAAGGCGAAGACCGATAGATTCTCCAATGCCCCACCGGAAAACATGTCAAAAAGACTAAGGAGAGTACCTTTAGCCTGCGCAAAGAATGAGGCTAATGCCTCCCTGTCTATACCAGGAGTGGGAACGTGTACGCCAATCCTGTAGACCGTTAACAAGAGGAGTGTCATGAGGATTCGTCTTTTCAGTTCAGGAATCTTAGGTATGTTTTGGAACCCACCGAGCAATTAGACCACCTCTGTTTTCCCGCCGGCAGCTTCAATCTTATCTTTGGCCGTTTTGCTGAACCTATCAACTTTCACAGTGAGCGGGTACGTAATCTCTCCATCTCCCAGCACTTTGATGCCATCATAGACACCCTTTACCAGGCCCTGTTTAATCAAGGCACTATCGTCTACGACAGTACCTTCTCCAAATGCATTTAAGTCTTTAATGTTCACCAAGGCATATCTCTTCTTGAATATATTAGTAAAACCCCTCTTAGGAAGACGACGCTTGAGGGGCATTTGCCCCCCCTCAAAACCGGGGGGAGGGCCACCTCCAGAGCGAGCCTTGTGTCCCTTCGATCCACGACAGGCAGTCTTCCCATGTCCAGAACCTTGTCCCCGTCCAACCCTCTTGTTCCTCTTGCTAAACCTCGTAGAAGGCTTCAATTCATCCAATCTCATGATTCGACAACCTCGACCAGATGGGAAACTTTCCTGACCATTCCTCGATTTTCAGGGGTATCTTTTAGAGTAACTGTCTTATTAAGTTTGGTCAAGCCGAGTCCAATAAGTGTCAATCTCTGCTTTCGATGCCTACCAATACCACTGTTCTTTAACGTTACCTTAAACTCTCTCGTACCCATAAGACAGCTTCCTTTCAGATAATCTCATTCAACTCTTTACCACGTTTTCTTGCCACTTCCTCAGGGCTCCTCAGTTGGCTTAAGGCATTTAGTGTCGCCTTAACAGCATTATGGGGATTATGTGATCCCAAACATTTCGTTAGAATATTTGTAACACCTGCCACTTCAACGACCGCTCTAACAGCTCCTCCTGCTATAATACCCGTTCCCTCGGATGCAGGTTTCAGCATAACCCTGCCAGCACCATATCGCCCTATTACCTCATACGGGATAGTACTATTGATAACCGGCACCCGAATAAGATTCTTCTTTGCCCGTCCTATCCCCTTCCTAATAGCCTCTGGCACCTCATTGGCCTTCCCTAAACCACTTCCGACGACACCATTTCCGTCGCCAACCACAACAAGGGCACTAAAACTAAACCTTCTGCCACCTTTGACTACCTTGGAAACCCTACTAATGTGAACAACCTTATCCGTCAACTCCAGTTCATCAGGATTAATACTGGGCAATTACCTCCTCCTTCTCAACAATCCCTTTCCACATCTGGTTAATTTCCAAAAAACTAAAATTCCAAGCCTTTCTCTCTAGCCAAAAGAGCCATGGCTTTAACCCTGCCATGATACAGGTAACCATTCCGGTCAAACACGACTTTTTTTATATTCCTATCCAAAGCATTCTTGGCTATCAACGCCCCCACCTTTTTGGCGGCCTCTGTATTACCAGAGGATTTGAGACCGTCCTTAATTTCTTTAGTCAACGTGGAAGCAGATGCTAGGGTTTCACCAGTAGTATCGTCAATCACCTGAGCATAAATATGCTTAGCGGATCGAAAGACGCAAAGCCTCGGTCTTTCGCTCGTCCCCATTATCTTTTTTCTGATCCGTTTCTTACGTCTTAATCTAGCAAACTCTTTCAACTTTCTTGAAGCCATCCCTATCATCACCTCATTTGATTCCCGCTTTACCGATCTTTCGACGAATCTTTTCATCGGAGTACAAAATGCCCTTCCCTTTATATGGTTCCGGTCTTCTGAATGATCTTATCTTTGCGGCAACCTCGCCAACCAATTGCTTGTCAATCCCTTCGATTGTAATCTTCACTTGCTTCTCGACCTTGCCGTTAACGCCTTCGGGAAGAACAAATCGTATTGGATGTGAGTATCCTAAATTCAAATCCAGTACATCCCCTTTTAACTCAGCACGATACCCCACTCCCACAATATTGAGGGTCTTTTCAAAACCTTTTGTCACTCCCTCTACCATATTGGCGATGAGACTTCGAGTTAACCCGTGGAGTGCTTTAGTCTTCTTGCTGTCGTTTATTCTACCAACTAGTATTTCCTGTCCATCGAATGTTAGATTAACGCTCTTATCTATCTCTTGACTCAGTTCCCCTTTGGGTCCCTTTATCCTTACCGTTTTTTCCTTAACGATTACCTCAACACCCTTCGAAACAGGGATTGGTTGTTTACCAATTCGTGACATCCTTATTGTCCTCAGCTACGCATTAAATCATAAGTCTTCGGCCTTTAGAGAAACTCAAACCAAAGGCCTACCAAACTGAACAGAGCAATTCTCCGCCAACGTTCAATTCTCTCGCATTCTTGTCTGTCAACACCCCCTTTGGGGTTGACAGAATATTTATACCTAAACCATTGAGTACCTTCGGGACCTTGTCTTTCTTAACGTAGACACGACGCCCCGGTTTACTAATCCTCTTGAGCCCTGCAATAACCGTATTGTTCTCTTCATCGTACTTAAGATATAGGGTCAATATCCCTTGTTTATTATCTCTCATTACCTTATAGTTCTTAATATAACCTTCATCCTTCAGTATCTTTGCCACACTAACCTTTAAATCAGAGGAAGGCATATCAACCTTCTTGAATTTTGCCCTGGTGGCATTTCTAATACGGGTAAGCATATCTGCAAAAGGGTCGGTCATCACCACTTTCTAACCTCTCTCTCCCCCCAAAGTGTCTTTACCAGCTAGACTTAATGGTTCCCGGTATCTCACCTCTCAACGCATAAGTGCGAAGACAGATGCGACACATATCGAACTTCTTATAGTAGCCTCTGGCCCTTCCACAAATGGGACAACGATTGTATTCCCTAACCTTGAATTTCTTAGAGGTTTTGGCCTTTGCAATCAACGATTTCTTGGCCACGCATTCCTCCCTCAAAAAGCTTAATATGACCGGATAAACATTAACTCCAAAATAAATTAAGAATCAGTTTTGGTCGGACACTTCCCTAATCCCTGAAAGGAACCCCCAGGAATTTTAACAACGACTTAGCCTCTTCGTCGCTCTTGGCCGTTGTAACAATGACCACATTCATACCTTTTACCCTGTCAATCTTATCATAATCAATCTCAGGAAATATAATGTGTTCCTTTATTCCTAAAGAATAATTACCCCTCCCGTCAAAAGATCTTCCGCTTACACCCTTAAAGTCCCTAACCCTGGGAAGGGCAATGTTAACTAACCTATCAAGGAATTCGTACATTCTTTCCCTTCTCAAAGTTACCATACAACCAATGGGCATGCCTTTCCGAAGTTTAAATGAAGCGATCGACTTCTTGGCTTTCGTAACAATAAGCTTCTGCCCAGTAATTAAGGATAGCTCATTGGTAGCTGAATCCAATAGCTTAATGTTCTGAATAGCCTCTCCTAACCCCATGCTTACTACTATCTTTTCCACTCTAGGAACTTGCATGGGGTTCTTGTAACCAAATTCTTTCATCAAAACCGGCACTGCTTCGTCATTATAGAAGGCTTTTAATCTCGCCATTCAAATCCCCTAGCTCTTCTTTCGCTATTTATCAAGGATCTCTTCACACTTACTACAGACTCGTACCTTCTTACCGTCATCCAGGATCTTTTTCCTCGTTCTAACCGGGGAATTACATTTCTTGCACTGTACCATGACATTCGACAGGTGAATGCTACCCTCTCTCTCTAGAATTCCCCCCTTGCTCGTTTGAGACGGCCTCGTATGTCTCTTGATAAGATTGACCTTTTCAATAATTGCCCGATTCTTCTCAGGTATAACCTTTAGAATCTTGCCCGTTTTTCCCTTTTCTTTACCAGCTATTACCATTACGGCATCATCTTTTTTTATGTGGAATTTCATCCGAGACATCAAGACCTCTCTATGGAATCATAAGACCTCTGGAGCCAATGATATAATCTTCATGAATCTCTGAGCCCTAAGCTCCCTAGCAACAGGGCCGAAAATTCGAGTTCCTATCGGTTCATTCTGCGGGTTGATGAGAACTGCTGAATTATCATCAAATTTTATGTAAGATCCGTCTTTTCTTCTTACTTCCTTAACAGTCCGAACAACTACAGCCCTCGAGACATCACCCTTCTTGACTTTGGAATTTGGGATAGCCTCCTTTACTGAAACTACGATTATATCTCCAAGACTTGCATATCTCCTCTTAGTCCCACCCAATACCTTAATACAGTATAGTTTTTTAGCCCCAGAATTATCTGCCGCATTGAGCACTGTTTGCATCTGAATCATCATCAACTCCTCGACTATACAGCACTTACCCAACTTTCTCCTTCATACTGCCTTTTCTAGCAACTTGGAGACTCGCCATTTCTTCTCTTTGGTTAATGGTCGGCTTTCTGTTATCAACACCTTGTCTCCCACATTACACTCATTTCTTTCATCATGAGCCTTGTACTTGGTCGTTCTTCTGATATACTTTTTGTATACCGGGTGTTTCACGAGATTGTCTACCTGAACAACTACGGTCTTATCCATCTTGTCACTGAGAACTACTCCAACCTGCGTCTTCTTATGACCCCTTTCTTTCACTTTTGTCTCCCTCACCTTGTAGTTCCCTCTCTCGGAGGATGGTCTTAACTCTTGCTAGGTCCCTTTTCGTCTGAGGAACCTTCACGGTATTTTCAAGTTGTCTCGTCGCAAGCTGGAATTTCAAGTTAAACAATTCCTCAGAAAGGTCTTTCTCCTTTTGTCTCAGCTCTATATCACCTAAGTCCCTAATCTCACTTGCCTTCATGGAAATCTCCCCGGCCAATAAACCTCGTGCGTATGGGTAGCTTATGACCAGCCAACCTAAAAGCTTCACGAGCAGTATCTTCCACCACTCCTTCCATCTCATAGAGGACTCTACCGGGTTTCACAACCGCTACCCAATCGGCCGGAGGCCCCTTACCTTTTCCCATTCTCGTTTCAGCAGGCTTAGCGGTAACCGGCTTATCGGGGAATATTCTGATCCAAATTTTCCCACCTCTCTTTACGTGCCGGGTCATGGCTATTCGAGCCGCTTCAATCTGCCGCGTCGTCAACCAACCACATTCCTCAGCCTGGAGACCAAAATCACCAAAGACGACGGTAGAACCTCTGTACGCAGTTCCCTTCCTTCTGCCCCTCTGCTGTTTTCGGTATTTTACCTTTTTCGGTTGTAACATAGCAAATAATTCCCTATAGGTCTTCTGCCATTTAGCTGGCGAAAAGGATTCCTCACTCGAATCCCTGACTCCCTGGCCCAGACGCTGGCGCTTGCGCCAGGGCGGGCCTCGACCCCTTGAACCCTCTTAGTCCATCGACTAATTTGGAGATGATAATTCCCTGTTTAGTCAGTCTATCTGGCTGCCTCTACATCCGTCTTTTTTGAAAGAATTTCACCTTTAAAAATCCAGACTTTCACACCAATGATTCCATACGTTGTCTTAGCCTCAGCAAATCCGTAATCAATATCAGCCCTCAAGGTATGCAGAGGGACCCTACCTTCACGGTACCACTCCCTCCTCGCCATCTCGGCCCCACCCAATCTCCCGGCACAGGCGATTTTAATCCCTTGAGCACCCAATCTTAGAGCCGATGTGACGCCCCTCTTCATAGCTCTTCGAAAAGCAACTCTCCTTACCAACTGGAGTGCCACGTTTTCAGCAACTAATTGAGCATCGATCTCTGGTTTGCGAACTTCTTGAATATTGATATATATCTCTTTTGAGGTTATCTTTTGAAGTTTATTCTTCAATGACTCTATCTCTGTACCTTTCCTACCAATCACAATTCCTGGGCGTGCAGTATATATATTGATCTTAGCCTTATTCGCGGCCCTCTCAATTTCAATCCTTGAAATACCGGCATGGTAAAGTTTACTTTTAAGAAAGGCCCGGACCTTTATATCCTCTTGAAGTAAGCTAGAAAAATCTTTCTCAGCAAACCACTTAGAGCTCCATGTTTTAGTTACTCCCAGTCTGAACCCAACTGGATGGACTTTTTGCCCCAAAACTCCCTCCCTTCTAGAAACCTTACCTCTCAGTTAATATAACAGTTATATGGCTGGTTCCTCTCCAAATTCTACCCACCCTTCCCATAGCTCTTGCCCTAATCCTCTTCAGTCTGGGACCTTCGTTCACATAAATAGTATCCACAAAGAGGGTATCTACATCAATCTTTCTATTATGAGACGCGTTCGCAACAGCTGATCTAAGAAGCTTTTCAACTATCTTGGCCGACGCCTTTGGAGTAACAGACAGAATATTCAAGGCATCTTCTACTCTTTTACCACGCACCAGATCAACCACTAATCTCGCTTTTCTCGGGGATACCCTGACGTAATTTACAGACGCCCTAGCCTCCATAGCTATCAATCACCCTTCGTATCCTTCTATTTTCTCTTACCTTCTACCCTGGTCTTTCTAGCGCCAGAATGGGTGTGGAATGTTCTGGTGGGCGCAAACTCACCCAGTTTGTGTCCAACCATATTCTCAGTAATAAAGACTGGGATAAATTTCTTGCCATTGTGAACGGCAATGGTGTGACCAATCAGCTCGGGTACGATGGTTGATCTACGAGACCACGTTTTGATTATCTTCTTGCTTGCCGTTTCGTCGGCTTTTCTAGCCTTTTTCAAAAGGCTTTCATCGATAAAAGGCCCCTTCTTTACGGATCGAGCCACATCAATCTCCCCTGTAATTTCAGCGTTCTTGAGGTCCAAATGAAAACCCCACCACTCATAGACTTTCCGCTACAATGGGTCAGGCTGATTATTGAAAGCTCATGACTGAATACCTGCCTCCGAGTAGCAAGCCTCTACCTTTTTTTCCTCGACACTATATATTTGTCGGTACTCTTATTCCTCCTCGTCTTATACCCCTTGGTTGGAACCCCCCAGGGGGTTACTGGATGTCTGCCGCCCGATGATTTGCCCTCGCCTCCACCCAGAGGATGATCAACTGGATTCATAGCAACACCACGAACTTTGGGCCTCCTACCGAGCCACCGTTTTCGTCCAGCTTTCCCGATAGAGACGTTTTCATGATCTATATTTCCAACCTGACCAATGGTAGCAGAACACTCCTTTAAGACTAGGCGAACCTCATTAGACGGAAGTTTTATCTGGGCGTACTTCCCTTCCTTGGCTACAAGCTGACCATAAGTTCCAGCACTTCTTATTATCTGGGCTCCCTTCCCGGGTTTTAACTCAACATTATGCACAAAGGTCCCAAGAGGAATGTTTCTTAAAGGCAGCGTATTGCCTGGCTTAATATCGGCATTCTCGCCTGACATCACAATATCGCCAACCTGAAGTTTTAGAGGAGCGATTATATATCTCTTTTCACCGTCAGCATAGTGCAAAAGGGCAATACGGGCTGACCGATTAGGATCATACTCAACGGTACCAACCTTAGCCGGGACATCAATCTTATCCCTTCTAAAATCGATAACCCGATATCTTCTCTTATGCCCTCCACCTCTATGCCTGGTAGTCATTCTACCGCGGCAATTCCTGCCACCAGTTTTTGAAAGCGGCTTAAGAAGAGACCTCTCAGGCTTGGTACTGGTTAACTCCTCAAAGGTTAATACGGTTTGGAATCTCCTTCCCGGTGATGTTGGTTTATATGTCTTTATACCCACTTAAAACTCCGACTCAAACGCAGGTTCAGATACGTTAAGAAGAAGGGTTAAACGCCTTCGAAGAAGTCTATATGATCTCCTGGTTTCAAAGTGACAATAGCCTTTTTCCAATCCTTCCTCCTGCCGACATTCTTCCCCAATCTCTTAGGTTTCCCTCGAATACTTGAAGTATTAACGTTTAATACCTTTACCTTGAATAACCTCTCAACTGCTCTCTTTATTTCAACCTTGTTGGCGTCGCTATTGACCTCAAAGATAACTTGATTGAACTTTCCCTTTTGGATATCGCTCTTCTCAGTAATCAGCGGCTTTTTGATAACGTTATATAAATCCTTCATGATGACAACCGTGACTCTATCTTCTCAACAGAGGACTTGATCAGAATCAGTTTCTCATATTTTAGGATGTCGTACACATTTAACCCTTCAGGAGGTAAGACTTTGGTATTCGGGATATTTCTTGCCGACCTTTCCAAATTGAAGTTATCCTGATCAACTATCAGCACATTGGCCGTATCTAGGTTTCGAAGTATACGCCCGAAAGCCTTTGTTTTAATCTCTTCTAAGTGAAAACTGTCTAGAACTGTTATGTTATCTTCCCTTAGTTTCATAGTCAAAGCAGACTTTAGAGCCTCCCTTCTGACCTTCTTAGGTAGAGAATAGGAGTAATCCTTAGGTGTGGGTCCAAAAATGGTTCCACCTCCCACCCACAGGGGAGACCTTCGTGAACCAACCCTTGCTCTACCGGTACCTTTCTGTCGCCACGGTTTAGCACCACCTCCCCGAACTTTAGCCCGATTCTTGGTACAGGCAGTTCCTCTCCTCTTATTCGTCTGTTGCATAACTACAACATCCGAAATCAAGTGGGGTTTTACCTCAACATCAAAAATTTCATCGCTGAGGTATATCTCGGAAACTTTTTTCTTCTCAATATCGTAAACGTCTAGAACTGGCATCTAGAACTCCCGAGTATTCCTGAGTCTATTATCGCTCATCTCTCTTTTTCTTACTACTCCTGAGAACAACTATTCCGTTACTACTGCCAGGGATAGCACCCTTCAACAGAACGAGATTATTGCGCGGCTTCACTTCAACAACCTCAATATTCTGGACGGTCACCTTCTCTCCACCCAGACGACCAGGCAACTTCTTTCCTTTCAAAACGCGCGAAGGGAACGCACTCGATCCAATAGAACCGGGAGCTCTGTGAAACATTGAACCATGAGTCCCGGGCCCTCCCCTAAATCCCCATCTCTTGACCACTCCTGCGAACCCTTTCCCTTTACTAGTCCCCGTTACATCTACAAAATCTCCAGCCCGAAATATATCAACGGTGATCTTCTGTCCTTCTTGGTAATCATCAACCGTTTCAACTCTAAACTCTTTTAGATAAGCACACGGCGTCGCTTTATGCTTCTCAAAGTGACCCTGAAGACACCTGTTAACTCTCTGTTTCTTTTTCTCAGAAAACCCCAGCTGTAAGGCACTATATCCATCATTCTCCAACGTCTTCTTCTGGACAACAACACACGGTCCCGCTTCCACGACCGTTACGGGCAATACACCTCCGTCCGGTGAATAAACCTGTGTCATCCCTACTTTTCGTCCAATTATCGCTTTATCCACGTGAATATTCTCCAACAACTACAGCTTGATTTCCACATCAACCCCTGCTGAAAGGTCCAGCCTCATCAGGGCATCGATTGTCTGCTGGGTTGGCTCCAGTATATCCAGCAGCCTCTTATGGGTTCTGATTTCAAATTGTTCCCTAGATTTCTTGTCAACATGCGGGGAACGTAAAACACAGTACTTATTGATCACAGTAGGAAGAGGAATGGGGCCAGCAACTTTTGCCCCCGTCCTTTTCGCAGTCTCAACAATCTCCTGAGCTGATTGATCGAGCAGTCTATGATCATAGGCCTTTAAACGAATTCTTATCTTTTCATTTTGATCACCCATCGCTTAAAACCCCGCCTCTCTCCTACTTATAATTGCCTCGTTATTCGATGACATCACTTATCACGCCGGCACCCACAGTTTTACCACCCTCCCGAATAGCAAACCTCAACTCCTTCTCCATCGCTATGGATGTTACCAAATTCACACTCAACGATACATTGTCCCCAGGCATAACCAT
>JBDRGH010000268.1:0-2673 GCA_043818015.1 Pseudomonadota bacterium | reverse complement strand
TTTTACGGGGAACAAGATTAATGAGGGCAAGCTTCGGGAGGCGATAGGGTTATGGAACAGGATGAGGAGTTTATTTAAGGAGATCAGTCTGCTTCGTAAGTCGGACAAGTTACCGTTATCTGGTCAGGAGTTTGTGAAGTTGAGTCATGCTTCGTTTATCGCTGACATGCCGGAGTTTGTAGAGATCCTGGAGTCATTGGTGGGTGAGTTAAAGAAGAAGGAGGGTAAGAAGCTTTTGGGTCCTCGTCTTCTCATGACGGGCTCCACGTTAGCGATGGGTGATTATAAGATCTTTGATTTAGTGGAGGGGGCTGGGTCTGACATTGTGATTGAGGAGTTTGCTGAGGGTGTGAGAGAGTATTGGAACAATGTTGAGTTAGATGGGGGTCCGATCAGCAAGGCGTTAGCGGACACGTATTTTATGAAGCGGATTTCGCCTGCGTGGAACCGGCCATCGGGGGAGCGGATTGATTACCTCTTGAATTTGGCGAAGGAGTATAAGGCGGATGGTGTTTTGTGGTATCAGTTGATGTACCGGGATGGGTATGACATTCAGTCGTTTTATTTTGAGAAGAAGATAAAGGAGCGGGCCAATCTTTCGATGTTGAAAATCGAGTCGGACTATGATGTTTCTGAGAAGGGGCCTTTCAGGACGAGGATTGAGGCGTTTGTTGAGATGTTAAGCAAGAAACGGGGACTCAAGGGTTAGATGAAGGAGGTGTCGTATGTACACAGATTTTATGAAGTTATGTGGGTATGAGGACCAGGAATTGGAGCAACAGAGGCCGAGGATCGACAAGGCATTTGATATCCTCGGGATAGGGAAGGAAGACATAAGCCGGGCGGAGAAAAGGGTTCGGGAGACCTTTAGTGTTGAGCTTGAAGGGGTGCGGAAGCTCTTGCGCCTCTGGATGGAGGAGCTTGTCTCTTTGCCTCTCTGCAGGGAGGAGTACAAGAAAGTTATCTATTATGACTGGCCTTTCCCTGGTACCATGATGATGGCAGTCCACAGGCTATCAGAGGATGTCTATGTGGGATCTATAGGAGAGATCATGAACGTCGGTATGGGCATGATCTTTGATAAGCTCAGCCCTCTTCTTGAGGCGGGTGAGCAGACCGGGCTGGAGGTAGGAAAGGCTCACTGTGCCCTCTGGCAGACCCACATAGGAGCTATTGAAAAGAAAATGGTACCCAAACCTGATCTGATGGTTTCAGCTGGTTGGTACTGTGATCAGCCCGCAGAGGCGGACCAGCTTCTGGCAGAGCTCTATGACATTCCCACTATTTATATGGATTGCTGCCTGGACACCCAGTGGGGCCAGTGGCCTGAGATCAGCGACCAGAGGATGATCCGATATGCTGGCGGCCAGATGGACAAGGTCTTCAAGAAGATCGAAGAGGTAACAGGTCACACGTTTACCGAAGAGGTTCGCAAGGCCGGTGTAAGAGATAATGCAAAGTATTACTATAACTATAACACATTAGTGGAGATGGTAGGAAGAAGTGATCCCCAGGCTATCAGTCAGGCAGATGTGAACCTAGGATATTGGATCAGCAATACCCCCATAAGGATGAGGGAACAGGTGAATGATTTCATGACCACCTTGATTAAAGAGACGAAGGAGCGGGTAGACAGGGGTGAGGGTGTTGTTGAGAAGGGTGCTCCCAGGATATATTTCGGACTCCGGATGGCGGTCGATGCTTCTATACTCAAAATGGTGGAGAGTTTGGGACTGGCGATGTCGATTGTTTTTGTTGATTGGTTAACACCTGGGGAGCGAACGAAGGCAAAATCGACTGACTATGCTCAAAAGATAATGGAAGGGTTCTTCAAGCGTGGGCCACTGTGTTCTACGTCGGGAGCGATAGACTACTTTGCAGAGTACTGTAAGGAATGGAATGTTGACGGAGCGATTCTTTGTTATCCCTATTCCTGTCGCCCGTATACTATTCCTCCTCTGATGGCAAAGAAGGCGCTTAAGGAACGGTGTGGTATCCCTGTGTTGGTTCTGGAGGGTGATGCCTATGATACCCGTAATTACAGTGCCGGCCAGTTGAGAACCAGGGTTGAAACATTTGCTGAACTGTTGAAGATGAGGAAAGCTTCCTAGGTGAGTACATACGGTCTTTGGCTTCCCAAAGTACCGTGGAAAGAGTGTATCTACCAGTTATTGCGTATATGATATCGTGGTAGCTGATAAGACTTCGCAACTCATTGGCCTACAGGGGTGTGTCTACCCTGTGGGCCAATGAGATTTTGTTCTCTCTGGGTATGACTTGATAACCGTATCCTGACGGGGAGGGATCTCTTCGAATGAGAAATTCCAATAGATAAGCTGTAGAGCCAAGTAGATGAATAAGTTTAGAGTTTTGATGATCTTTCAACCGGAGGGCTAGGAATGCAAAGGAACAGAGTTGAGGAATGGGTGAAGGGTTTCGAAGCCTCTTTGAAAAAATGTCCTGATAGGGAGAGGGAGTTCAAAACACTCTCAGGGATCCCAATAAAATGCATTTACACTTCAGAGGATTTGAAAGAATTTGACGATGATTTGGAACTAGGATTGTCTGGTGAGTACCCTTATACAAGGGGCATATACCATTCGATGTATAGAGGACAAGCGTGGACAAAGAGGTTCTTGGTCGGGCTCCAAAGTCCGGAAACATTCAACGCAA
>JBDRGH010000267.1:0-2019 GCA_043818015.1 Pseudomonadota bacterium | reverse complement strand
GCTGGTCTGGGTACCGTTCGCCGTTTGGTCCTGTGTGCTTGTGCCCTGATAAATGCTGGCCCCTTTGATGCTGGCAAACATCCGGGCTAGCTGACGAATGTCTTCAGCGGAGACCCAGGTAATCTTCTCGGCCCACTCCGGAGTGTACTGCTGTATACGAGAAATCAGCTTATCGAAACCATAGGTGTACTTATCAATGAAGTCCTTGTCATAAAGCCGCTCGTTGATGATGACATTTATCATCGCCAGAGCCATAGCTCCATCCGTACCGGGCCTTATGCGGAGATACATTTCCGCACGGTCAGCCAGAGGAATCCTCTTAGGGTCAATAACAACGAGTCTGGACCCTTTCTTCAGATTTTCTTCGAGATGGAGCTGCAAGGGGAAGTCAGAGGCTTCCGGGTTATGTCCCCAGAGAATGTAAAGTTTTGAATCGAATTCTTCGGTAGGGTACTTCCCGAAGGTGATTTGCCTGGTTCGGATTCTCATCCGGTAGCAGATGCTTTCCACTGAGAAGAAGTTCGGAGACCCAAAGCCGGCATTGAATCTCTGGGTCAACCCCGACATTTCCAGGTTTTCAACTCCTATCGAGCCGATGAAAACACCCAGTACCTGCGGCCCGAATTCATCTTTGAGCCTCAATAGTTTTTCAGCTATCTCGGTGAGAGCCTGCTCCCATGTTATCCTTTCCCAGCCTCCCTGGCTCCTCTTCATCGGGTACTTTAAGCGGTCGGGATGATAGATGTTTTCAAGCATTGCTTCACCCTTTGGGCAGAGCCTCCCCATGTTCAGTGGATGAGATTCCAAGCCCTCAACTTTTATAGCTCTCCCGTCTTTAACGGTAACCTTGGTCCCGCAGCTGTGATAACACAGAGTGCAATCAGTCAGTACTTGTTTGACGCTATTTGCCATGGTATGATACGCCCCCTTCTAACTACCGTAATTAATCTACCTTAGGAAAAGCATGCCCCACAGCTTCCCTCGCTTTTACCGGAGCGATATTCATTCACCACGGGTAGGCGAATACTCATCGCTGCGTTGTACCGCCAGGCAAATATGGAGGTGTTACGGGTTGGCTTCTTGCCTAGTCTTCTATTTTAGGGCTATCCTCCTGGTCAAAGGTGGCCTGACAGTAGGGACATAACAGCTTGATTTTCTTGTGTCTCAAATCACCATAGTGGCATTGAAACATCTGACCGCAATGAGGGCAAACCACATTAAATATTCTTGCCATGTGTTTTCTCCTATCCTCCAGCAATCATCATTACTATATGAAGCTCATCCCCATCTTTGACTGGCTTGGCTAGTTCCTCCGGGAAGGCACTTTCCTCATTAACGTACAAATCAACGTAATCGAATAATTTACCATCTTTATTAAATAGTCCCGTCTTAATCCCGGGGAACTTCTGTACCAGATGTTTAAGACATTCACCTACCGTATTTCCATTTACTTCAACAACTCCAACATTGTCGATAAGATGCTGTGAATGTGGAGGTATATTTATCTTTATGCTCATCGCCAGCTCCTATCCCACCGCCAATGACAGTAATACTCACAATCAGGGTATCTCGCGACTTTGACTTCGGTGTATTTCATGTTCAAACCAGCCCGGTGGCATCAAAAGAGGTCATCCAGATCCCGATTTCCTTCTGGCATCTGACCGTATTCGGTGATATATTGCTGCAGGAGCTGGCTTTCCCTTTTAGTGTACATCGGCTCTTCTTCATAGGTAAAGTAACGGGCATTTTCATTGAGTTCTATCTGTTCCTCCAGCGACTGTCGCAGGTTCATTGCTCCTTTAATGTAAATGATATTTTCTTGCTTGTCCAGTAGTTGAAAAATCCCCTCGATCTCAGGGATCTGGCTTATATTCTGCGGCGTAAACTCTACCCATAGTTTTTCATGCGGTGCCAGGAAGGGTTTACAAATCGTCATCCTCAGGTCACACCTGAGACAACGCTGGCTCTCTGATACAGCCTGCTCGGTAGTCAAGCTGAGTTCCACATTTTCAAAAGACC
>JBDRGH010000266.1:0-6379 GCA_043818015.1 Pseudomonadota bacterium | reverse complement strand
GGATATATCGTATACAGAGAAGAGAACCGGTGAAAATAGATCTCTGCGGGATGTTAGGATAGAAAGCGTTGATCCCACAAATTATTCTCTCTCCCTCTCAGGTAATCCGTTGAGCTTGAGGAAACTATGTGGGAAGGTAGTCTGGGATTCTCTTCAATTTAAATTGGTTAATTACCCTTTGCCGTCTTGCATGACGGTCCGATTTGGGAGTCATTAATGGGCTCTAACCGAACAGAAGATACCCCCCTCCTCATTGTCCAGGTGGAACCTCCGCATCGAGCCGATGGCGGCGATTACTACTATCGAACGCACGCACCGGGGATAGCCATGGCTCGGGATGAGTGGATATATGTTGTGAACCTGACCAACGCGCATCCCAGAAAAGATGAGATCATGTGGGAAGCTGATATCCTCATCCTCAATAATATCTGTGACCCAGACATACTGCCCCTTATTACGGCAAGGAGGACTGCTGGAAGGTTAACGGTGTACGAGATAGGGGATGACTTCAATGCCATCGAGCCATGGAATCCTGTCTATTTTTTCTTCAGAAATGAGGAGAATCGAGATCTAGTGTGCCATCTGGCTGGGCGTTGCCATGCCCTACAGGTGCCAGGATCGGAATTAGAGAGACTTTATCACCATTTGAATGATGCGTGCGCAGTGTTTCCAAACCAGATGCTGCATGTTCCACCTGAGAGGTCTTTTAAGGGGGAAGCCGGCATAGTGGTGGGATGGGGAGGCTCTCACGGACATTTGAAGGACGTGGCTGACATTGCTGAACCGCTAGCAAACTGGGTAATGTCCCAGCCAAATGCAGTCCTCCATCTTATGTGTTCAGAACCAATCTGGTCGCTATTTAGCCGACTACCCGCCGCAAAGAAAAGAAGGATGTTACCTGGTTCCGTTGAGGACTACTACCAGTTTCTAAGTACCATCGATATCGGTTTGGCACCTCTCAAGGACACCGCCTACAATCGATCACGATCAGATGTGAAATTTTTAGAGTACGCTATCTCCGGCGTTATACCGGTTGTGGCAGACCAGGAACCATATAGAACGACCGTAACAAAGAATGAGACGGGTTTTGTATTCAAGGCCCCACACGAGTTAATCGATATCCTCAACCTGCTTGTAAAAGACCACTCATTAGGCGCCAGGATTACAAGGAAAGCAAGGCAGTACGTCTTGCGAGAGCGACTTCAATTGCAACATGGACGGGACAGGGTCGATTTCTATAGGGAGCATCTTAAGCGCAATAGCGGAGAGAATGCACGAGATGGTCAAGGCTGTGAGAGATTTAAGGAGTGGCAAGAGCTGGAAGGCGCCATAAAAAATGGAAGACACCTAAGGTTGACGGCCACACGTTTCGAAAATCTGCTCCACGATGGGCTGGTGATGTTGGAGATCGAGGGGAAGACGAAAGACGCCCGGAAGCTTTTTGAGGCTGCAGAGGCCCTCGAACCGGGAAACTATCTGCCCCATTTGTTTGGGTCCTCCACCACACCAGATACTATTGATTCCTTAAGTAAAGCCTTGAAGCTAAACCCCAATTCCATCAAAGCGTGGGTACTCCTGGGCGAAGAATTTGCAAGGAGAGGGAGGGTGCAAGAGGCCCTTCACAGTTTTGAATCTGCCGTAAAGGTCGACCCTGAGTATGAAGTACCCTACTTAAGGGTTGCAGCTCTATTGAGAGAATTGGGTGACGGGGCCAAATCGGAGGACCTTTTAGGAAAGGTGAAGATTATGAAGAACCGCCGCACGATATCTATGACGGCTCCCGTTCAGGGATGATATCCCGAACGAACCTCAAGTCCTGTAGCCGGCGATCTTACCGAGGGTCTTCCGAGACAGTTGAAAGCGGTGCTTAGTTCAATGTTGCTTGAGACAGCCGGAAGAACGGGAAAAGATCGCAGAGGCGGGTTATCGAAGAGTATTAAGTACCTGGCGTGTAACCGCGAGAAGCTCCCTGGATGGGGGGCTTTCTGGGTTGAAAGGGGTGGAAAAAACACATGATTTTTGGAACCCTAGATGCCTTTGTAGAACCGGCTTCGCCCGACTTGATGCTGGGAAAGAGGGTAGCCAATCTTGAGTTTTTGAAGGCCCTTCTCCGCTACGGTTCTTTTGATGAATATCACTTTTTCCTTCCAACCAACTCCACAAGACTTAATCTTCAGACCGCGTTACAAAAATTCCGTATGGATGATACGGTTTCGAAAAAACTTAAGCTCTATGACTTCCTGGACCTAAGGGAGAAATTGACAGAGCAGCACTACCAGGTATTCCACCAAGGTGATTTTATGACCTACTTTCCCGCGCTGTGTTTTATGAGAAACAAGTATGCGAGAAAGAGATTTCCAATCACCGGTGTTACGCATTCACTCAGCTATAGAGAAAATGCCCTAAAGTATTTCGAGATCCTATCATCTGCCGGAGTGGAACCATATGACTCTATAATATGCACCAGCTCCTGTGCGAGGGTCGTCTTGGAAAAGATCTTTGAGCTAATCGGGGGTAACCTTCTGCAGCGATTCAACATCTCGGTAAATTACGGAGGGAGACTGGATTACATACCTTTGGGAGTCGACCCAGAGATGTTTAATCGATGGGATCGGAAAGAGTCTAGGGAAAGGTTAAACCTGCCTCTAGATAAGCTCGTGATTCTCAGTGTTTCAAGATTCTCTGCTTATGACAAGATGGATCTCTTTCCGCTGCTTCAGGCCTTTAAGATGGTACTAGATTCCTTGAAGGTAAAAAACGTTCTGTTACTACTGGCGGGGGCCGATAGACTAAACTATGTGTCAGTGCTGGAGGATTTCAGCAATAAGCTCGGTATTCGGGAGTTTGTTCAGTTCAGGGCCAACTTTGGTGAAGATGAGAAGCGATATATATATTCCGCTGCTGACATCTTTACGTCACCCAGTGACAATTTCCAAGAAACCTTTGGATTGAGCGTGATAGAAGCGATGGCCTCGGGATTACCCGTCGTCGTTTCCGATTTTAACGGTTATAAGGATTTGGTAGAACATGATGTAGACGGTTTCAGAGTACCAACCTATTGGGCGAATTGCAGTGACGAAATATCCGAGCTGAACACAATACTATTCAGGGATATTTACCATCTCTATTATTCACAATCGATAGTTGTCGATGTAAATATAATGGCGCAATATCTGCTTGCTTTGATAAACAACCGTGATCTTCGGGTAAGAATTGGAGAAAGAGCGAGAAAGTCTGCTGAGGAAAGCTTTTCCTGGAAGGTGATCATAAAGAAGTATGAAGATACCTGGAAATCACTTTATGATTTAGCCCAAAGAGAAGAAGACAGGAACTCGGAGATCAAAGATCCCTTTCAATTAAGATACTTTGATATATTCAATCATTATATTTCGGCTGAAATTGATGAGGATTGGGAGGTCAAGACCAACGATTTTGGTTTTGATGTCTTGAAACGAAAATTCGTCTTCCCCATTTATTCTGATATGGCGAGCATGCTTAGTGTCAATATTATTTTCTATATTATGACCCTAGCTAAGGATGGTTTTATTAGTGTGGAGAATATTATCCTTTTTTCCACTAAAGAGTGGAGTGTGTCAAAGGAAAAGATCCTGTATCACATAATGTGGATGTTGAAACAGAATTTTCTTGATGTTCGATTCGGTGGAAACAGATGAAATCCAATTTGGGTTTATCCATGATCGTTAAAAACGAAGAGGAATGTTTGGCCAGGTGTTTGAATAGTGTTGAGTCTATTGTAGATGAGATCGTAATTGTGGACACAGGATCCGAGGATAGAACCGTCGAGATCGCCAGGAGTTACGGCGCCAAGACTGTTAACTTCCCGTGGAATGATGACTTCGGGGAGGCCAGGAATGTCTCTTTGAGACACGCCACCAAGGATTGGATTTTGGTCCTCGATGCTGATGAGGTAATATCTGAGGCAGATTTGTCTCCCCTTAAAGGGCTTACGGAGAATGGAAATGCTTATGGATACAAGCTCATCCAACGCAGTTACAGCAATAAACCCAATATTGTGAGATGGCAGCCAAACCCCCGTGACTACCCAGAGGGTCAGGATTATCAAGGTTATTTTCCATCTCCCCTGGTACGCCTTTTCCGCAACGATCCGAGGGTTTACTTCCGCGGTAAAATCCACGAAACAGTTGAGGAGAGTCTGATCGACCATGGGCTTACGATAGTCCATACCGACATACCCATTCATCATTATGGAGCCGTGAGAGGAGAATTATATTTTCAGCGAAAGCTACAACGCTATATCAGACTAGAGAGGAAGAATATAGAAGATAATCCCCGGGATTGGCCATCCCTCTCAAGACTTGGTTCACTCTATCTCGAGCAGGGAGAAACTGGAAAGGCCAGAGGAGTTTTCGAGAAGGTCATGGAAATGGCGCCTGACATTCCAGAGGTATATAGAGGGCTCGCCTTGGTCTGTGAGGAAGAGGGAAAAACCGAGGAGGCAGTAAATGTATATAGCCGGGCCGTTGAGGTAAACCCGAGAAATGCCCCTCTTCGCTACAACTATGGTAAGCTGCTAGAGAAAATAGGGAAATTGCATCAGGCGGTCATACAGTATAAGGAAGCAATAAGATTTGACCGCGATCACTTCAACTCCCACTATCAGTTGGGAGTCATCTATTACGATCGAGGGTTACTTGAGGAGGCTGCTTTTCATTTCGCTGAAGTTATAAGAGGTTACCCCCATCATGCGGTGGCTCACCATAATCTTGGAGCAATCTATGAGAACTCAGGTCGATTAGAGGACGCCATCTTGGAGTTCAAGAAGGCCATCCATTATCAGCCTGCCTACGAGACTGCCCACCTAAGCCTGGGTATTCTCTTGACAAAATTGAATAGGTTCCAGGAGGCTCAGAAAGAGCTTGAGGAAACCCTTAAGATCAATCCCCGCAATTTGTCGGCCTTGAAGATATTGGCTTATATTCGGGAGAGTCAAGGATAATTGGTTGATGGGAAAAATAGCGAGTATTTCCCTGTGTATGATTGTCAAAGATGAGGAAGAATATCTGCCTGTCTGCCTGCAGAAAACCCGTCCGATTTTAGACGAGATAGTTATTGTAGATACGGGCTCTAGAGACAGGACCGTAGAAGTAGCGAGGAATTTTGGGGCCAAGATTTTTTCCCATGACTGGGCGGATGATTTCAGCGAGGCTCGAAACATCTCTTTAACACATGCAACCAAGGACTGGATCTTGATTCTAGATGCCGATGAATTGATATCAGAGAGAGATCTTGCTGAGCTACCGACACTGTGCCGAGAAGAAATATTCAAGGCATTCAGCTTTACCACGAGAAACTACACCAACGACAGCAGCGGGGCTATTTGGATCCCTGATGATGGATCATACGCGGAATCCGCGAAGTTCGCTGGCTGGTTTCCCTCTGAAAAGGTTCGCCTCTTCAGGAGGGATGAGAGGGTTCGGTTTGAAGGGGTAGTCCACGAATTGGTTGAAGCATCGATAAGAGAGCTGGGCTGGGCGATAGGTTACACCCACATTCCTATCCACCATTATGGTAAGATAAAAAAAGATAACATCCTGAAAACGAAGAAGAGACTATACGTACAGTGGGGAAGGGAGAAGGTCAGAAGGGAACACAGTAACCCCAAGGCCTACTATGAGCACGGCATTCAATGCTCTGACCTGGGTCTTCACGAAGAGGCCGCTGGGGCATTTAGTCGCGTGCTGGAACTTGACAACAACTTTCCTCTGGTAGAAGGCCTCCTCGGTGCCAGTCTGGTGAATTTGGGAAGGTTTAATGAGGCCATTGAGGTGTTGAAGAAGGGTATCCAAAAAGAGCCGGAGAATCCTGGCATTTATAATAACATAGGATCGGCTTACTACCAACTTGGAGAATATCGTGAGGCTTGCAGGTATCTCGAGGAGGCGACCCAACTGAACCCTCAATACGCTGCCGCCTTTAAGAATCTGGGGATGGCTTATTATGGAAAGGGGGAGAAGGCAAAAGCGATGGATGCCTTCCAGAAGGCACTGGAATTGAATCCTCGAATGGATGACATAAGAGAGGTCTTGCAGCGTCTAAATTCCATGGTTCAAGGGTCAGAGTTCGCAGTTCAGACTTCAGAGGGTGAGAGAGAGCAGGGAAGAATGAATAGTGAAGGGATAGCCGCCAAGAATGGTCCACTGAGAATAGTCATCCTGGAAGTGGAAGATGGAATGCTGGGGGACTGCTGTGCCAGGGGGTTTAAAGACATAGGTCATATTACCAAACGAATCCGATTCAAGGTGGAAGATGAAACCCATTCCCAATTGGCCTTTGATGTGTTTCGGATGGT
This sequence comes from Pseudomonadota bacterium, assembly GCA_043818015.1. GTDB lineage: Bacteria > Desulfobacterota > UBA8473 > UBA8473 > UBA8473 > JBDRGH01. The sequence continues at coordinate 48 of JBDRGH010000266.1, read as the reverse complement.
TAAAGAGGTTATGGATTTCACGCCAGATTTTGTCCTATCCATAAATTT
>JBDRGH010000265.1:0-3311 GCA_043818015.1 Pseudomonadota bacterium | reverse complement strand
TCGCTCACATCTTCGATGAAATGATCTAATCTGAGGTTATGATCTTTTTTGTTTGTATCCCCTGGCTGCACGATTCACCCTCCTGACATAGTCGATGGTCTCCCGTATTCTTGGGATTCTATGGCCGGCACCAATTACATGGGCAGGCCCGGCATTGTACGCTGCTAAGGCAAGATCTTTGTTTCCGAAGATACGGAGCATTTCCTTGAAATAGGTGAGACCGACTTGGATGTTTATATCCTCGTTAAAAAGCTCTTTGCGACTCACTCCATAGAGCTTGGCGGTATCCGGCATGACCTGCATAACTCCGCATGCGCCTTTGGGAGAAACCACCCGTTTGTTAAATCGGGACTCGACATGAGCAATCCCTAGCGCGAGGTTGGGATCAACTCCGATTCTACGAGACCAGCGGACAACTTTTTTTTTACAACAGTGGTCTGTGGACTTACATCTCCGGAGGTAACATCTTTGGGGGGGGGATCGGGAGTAGCGCCCGCAGTTTTCCTTAGAAGATCCTGTGCTGACTTCAATATTGACAGGATAGAGCTTAGTTCGTCGCCGGTTAGTAAATCAGGTTTATCTTTTCTTTGCTGTTTAATATTGCTCAAAATGGTTACAGCGGATTCCTCAGCCTGTTGCTTAACATGTTTTGTTGCCGTATCGTTCGGGATACCCTTACTTCTAATTTCATTGATGGTAACGGATTTAATGCCTTTTTCTTCGCTTCCTAGTGGATCGTTGACAGACGTATTTTCAGCTCCAAGCTCGGCTTTCTGATTGGCCGTTTTGTAAACCTCGCTTATCTGCCCCCTTGTGGCATCGATCTTATCCTTAAACTGGGACAATAACGCCTGTTTGTCAGGGGTTCCGGACAGGGTTATCCAGGATAATGCGATCACCGCCAAAGATAGTAATGCTATCAGTGTATTTTTGATCATGGTTTTGTTCCTCCATGTTTCGTTGTGGCATAGCTTATCTCCTTCACTCCCGCCCTCATAAGTTTCGAAGTGAGCTGGCAGAACTCCTCCCACTCGAAAATTGTTTTCCGATCTCCCCTCAAAACCACCACCGGTGTACCTGCCTTTTCCAGTAGATTGATAAGCTGCCATAGGGCCACCTCTTTGTTGTTGTAGAAATATCTCTTCCCATTCTCCCCTGGATAAATGGTTATGAAGGCTCTGTTTGGAGCGGTTGCTCCAGTCCCCTTAATTTCAGAGATTGCAGGAAGTGGTAACGGCGGCAATGTGGTTTCCTTGCGCTCCTCCGAAAACGACATCACTGAATTCAAGCCCAGCAGTACGGATACCAGGAGGATCATGAAATCGATAAAGACGATCTTTGACGAGGGGACGATGTATTTCATGTGATCCCTTTAAGTTCGTTTCATGGCCATAAGACCGATGGACGCCTGTAGGCTAACAACTACCCCGGCTATAGTGGACCAGAAGCCGGTGCTTAGAATGAAAAACATTCGCTGTCTTATTTCTTCGCCGGAGGCACCCTGTACCTGGAAGGAACCCGTAAGGGCATACACAGACCCAAGGAGACCTAACGTTACGGAGATCTCCTTAAAATTGGCCAGTAATATCTCCGCCCACTCGTTTATATCCTGGCCTCGCCAGATGGAGTAGAAGACGTACAAAACCAGAACCATGGTAAGTACAGATATGGGCATCAGCCCCCAAAAGGCGGGGCCGATATATTTGTGAAGAAGAAGCAATCCGTTCATTGTCTCTTTCCCTCCTCGTCGAATTGAAATCTTTTCCCTTCAAAGAAGGATACGGGCCAGAGGTTAACGCCTTCCCGTTCCTTACGAATGAGAAAAAGGTATGCGACAACCGCATTGAAATTGCGGCTCAGCGACGTGGGTATGTTTACCAGGTAAGACCTGTCTTTGCTGGTTTTTCCTACTGCCAGGAGATATGCCTCATTCAAGGTAAGTCTTTCCATTGCCGCGTTCAGGCTTTTTGTGTCCTCTTTGATCCATGCATCTATGGACTGATCCACAGATCTTTCAATCTCAGGCAGGAATATGTTATCATTGCCGGAAAATCCCTTCTGTAATGGAAAGAAAGAAACCATGGTTATAATAGCTACTGTCACGATGAAACTGCTGGTCTTGTTTCTCATAATGCTATCCTCCTTATCTTAGAAGTTGGGGCCATTCTGGTATTTTCTCAAGGCAGTATCTATATCGGGGTCATTACTTGGTATCATCTCGCCTTCACCCTCCAGTTGATTATCACTGATAATCGGATCGATAAATTCCCCGATTTCAATATCCGGAACCTCCATGATGCCTTCCGGATTAATTTCCAACAGTGTCTGCTTAATAGGCCTCAGTACCAGGGCGTATTGCATTAACTGTACTGCTAATTCGGTCTGGAATTTCTTCCGCTGTAATATGTTGAATCTCAGAACGGTCCTGGCATAGATTGATTTTAGATAATCAGTTACCTTGTCGATGTTTCTTGTTATGTCGTTGAAGACATCCTGACCTTTTCCCCCCTGATGATAGAGTAGTTCATTTTCCCTTAGAAGGGTTGCTATTTCCTTTTTCACATTCGCTTTCTCGATTATCACGGCAAAGGTTGCTAGGTTGCCGTAAAGGGTGTTTAGGTTTTTTTTGAGCTCAGGGTCCCGCAGCTCTCTGGCCGTTTTCCCAGTAATCCCTTTCCGGGCCGCCTTCTTGATCCTATCAAGATTGGGCAGGATCGCTTCGACCTTCTGAATGTTCAGGTTATAAAACTGGCTGTAGAAATGGAGCAATGTGCTGGTCTCCTTCAGCGTATTCGCCTTGATCATGATCTTGTCCTTTTCGCTTTCGGCCTTTGCATAGTCCTCTTTGAGCTTTTGGATCCCCTCCTGCACAGACTTGATATTGTCCACAAGGGTATCCCTCTTTTCGCTGTACTCTTTAAGATCTCCGGAGATCCGTGTCGCAATGGTCTGGATATCAAGGGTCCCTTCGGTAACGGTCCTGGCCTCTGCGCGGATGCCGCAGAAAATAACAACTAGTGTAATGACAGCGATAAGATATCTATTCATCTTGTTTGTTCCTCCTCAAAGGGTTCTCCTGTCTTGAGAAATTCCTCATACAGGCCAAAGAGCGCTTTCAGACGCTCACCCTGCTGCTCGACGACCAGCAGTTCGTATCGGTTAAAGGTGGCCTTCAGTTCTCGGATGACCTTTACAAAAGAGTCTCTGTTATCCGTCAGAAGGTGACACACCGCGCTCGAAATCAGACATGCCCTGTAAAGCGAGTTCTGCGGTTCTGAAATCCTTTGTCGCGCCCTTTCAAACTCTTCAGC
>JBDRGH010000264.1:0-13284 GCA_043818015.1 Pseudomonadota bacterium | reverse complement strand
GTCCACAGTTGTTGACAAACCTGTGGAAGACTAGGGGGCCTTCGATGGATATTTGGCACAAGGCACTAGAAAGCATACAGAATACGACGGATAGCCAAACGTTTGACAATTGGTTTAAACCACTCAGGTTGATCTCAATGAATGAGGAAAGTCTGGAGATTGAGGTACCAAATAGATTCTTTCGGGACTGGTTCTCTGAGAACTACCTGGGACTTATAAGTAAAGTTCTTTTCAATCTTAGTGGCAATGAATATTTTTTTAACTTTGCGTATTCCGACGACAAGAGGAAACATCACGTCCAACCTGATAGGCCCACCTTATCCCCCTCGTTAAAAGAAGTCGCGGATATCTATGTAGGCGATTACTTAAACAAAAATTACTCATTTGAGAACTTCGTGGTGGGAAACAGCAATCAATTTGCACATGCAGCGTGTCTCGCTGTTGCAACTAATCCTGCAAAAGCCTATAACCCTTTATTTATTTACGGAGGTGTTGGTCTTGGAAAAACTCACTTACTGAATGCTATCGGACATTATATGACTGGCACATTTACGAGAATATGCTACATTACTTCAGAAAACTTCATGAACCAATTGATCAATTCCATCCGCTATGATAAAATGCCGGGTTTTAGAGAAAAATTTAGAAGCCTGGAAGCACTACTTATTGATGACATTCAATTTATAGCAGGTAAGGAAAGAACCCAAGAAGAATTCTTTCATACCTTCAATTCTCTCTATGAGTCTCAAAAGCAAATAGTTGTAACCAGTGACAAATTTCCGAAAGAAATTCCCTCCCTGGAAGAAAGACTACGCTCTCGCTTTGAATGGGGCCTTATCGCCGACATACAACCGCCCGAAATGGAGACAAAGATAGCAATCTTAAAGAATAAAGCCAGCGCAAATGATATACAACTTCCCGATGACGTAGCTCTTTTCCTCGCATCAAATATGAAATCCAACATAAGAGAACTTGAAGGTTCTCTTATTAGGGTCAGCGCTTTTGCTTCTATTACTGAAAGTCCTATAACCTTAGACCTTGCAAAAGAAGCATTAAAGGAACTGATTATAAATAAAAACAAAGAGATAGGAATCGATACCATACAGAAAACGGTTGCGGAGTTTTTTAAGATCAAAGTTGCTGATTTAAACTCGAATCAAAAACTGAAGGTATTCACACTACCAAGACAGATTGGTATGTATCTATCCCGCAAACTTACCGCTTTCTCCTTTCCAGAAATTGGGAGATCTTTCGGGGGAAAAGATCACTCCACGGTCATTCATGCCGTAAATAAAATAGAAAAACTTATTCAACTCGACAAATATATAAAAACCAGTATTGATTCGATTAAGAATAAGTTACAGCAATAATTTAAAAGAGAAATTTTGTTTAAGACTGTTGTCAGTTTTCCACGTATCATCAACAGAAAGAAGTCTATGTAGAATAACATGTTACCTATGTTATCAACAGATTCACAGCTATTACTACTTACTGTATTAAATAGATAAGTTGTAGGAGTAAAATGGAAGTTATAATTAAAAGAGAAGACTTTTTGAGGAGTCTTTCAAGAACGCAGGGTGTCGTCGAGAAGAGAAGTATAATGCCTATTTTGGAGAATGTGTTGCTAGAGGCCAAATCAGGGCGAATAAATTTTACGGCGACAGACCTAGAAGTCGGGGTCCATGGCAGTTGTGAAGCAGAGGTGAAGAAAGAGGGGAAGATTGCAGTGTTGGCAAAGAAGGTTCTTGAAATTGCTCGGGAACTGCCAGAAGAAAAGGTATCTTTAAGATTAAGAGAGTCAGTGCAGGGTGGTAATTGGATAGAGATAGCTTGTGGAAAGGCTGTGTTTAATATTACGAGCATGGATCCTAAGGAATATCCGGCTTTGCCGATTCGGGAAGATATGGAGTTTTTTCAGATAGATTCAGAGAAGATTAGAGATATGATCAGGAAGACTATATTTGCGGCTTCCATCGATGAGAAAAGGTACAATCTAAATGGGGTATTTTTTGAGAAAGATAAAAGTATAATAAGGATGGTAGCTACGGATGGACATCGTCTGTCCTTGATAGAGAGGGAGGATTTGGAAGACGGGAGTTTGAGTCTTGAGAAAGGAGTTATATTTCCCAGAAAGGGACTCAATGAATTAAAGAGAATATTAGATGAAGAGAAACAGGAGAAAAGAGTTTATGTCGGGTTTAGAGAGAATAATGCTGTTTTTAAAACGGAGAACATATCGGTAATAATGAGGTTGATAGATAGTGAATTTCCTGATTACAGAAGGCTAGTACCGGCAGAAGATGGTGGGATACTGAGAATTAATAGAGGTCACCTTTTGAGCTCGCTGAGAAGGGTGTCGCTACTTTCGGGTAGTAGATTGAAGGCTGTAAGGTTCTCTATCTCTCCCGGGAAGGTAGAATTAAGGGCAAGTAGTCCAGAGTATGGCGAGGCATATGATGAGATACCAATGGCTTATGAGGGCAGCGAGGTAGAGGTGGCTTTTAATGCTAGTTATATGATTGAAGTCTTAAATGTTTTAGATAGTCAAGAGGTAGTAGTTAAGTTAAAGGATGCTACAGCACCTGCTGTAGTAAGGCCCTCTGATGATGACAGGCATACTTGTATCATTATGCCAATGAGGATTTAGAGGATGGAGGCGGAAGTCAGAGTATAAGGGCTTTTTTTAACCCTTTTGCCATGCGAAGAGTGGCATTGAGAAAGGAACTTATAACAATGAAGAAGAAACGGAAGAAATACAGCGGTACAGAGGAAGAGATAAATGCCTTTTTGGGAAGAGATACGGATTTTGTCGGAAAGCTGGTCTTTAATGGAGCGGTAAGATTAGATGGAAGGTTTTCTGGAGAGATTTTTAGTAACGGTAATCTTATTATAGGGGAGAGTGCAGTTATATCTGCCGAAATAAAGGTTGATACGATAGTTATCAGTGGCACGGTAAATGGAAATGTTGACGCAAAAAAGAGGATGGAAATATACCCTCCCGGGAAACTATATGGGAATATAAAATGCCCAGTTTTGGTTATCAACGAGGGAGTAATATTCGAGGGGAACTGTCAAATGGGCTTAACAAAGGGCGAGGAGGAGAAGATGGTCCTTGTAGAAGATGTAAGCGACAAAAAGGAGAGAGAAAAAGGGGGACTTACAGGAGCTTAGTGATCTAGAAAGGGGGACTTTGCATTGTTAAGCCTTAATTTTACCTTAATTATTCAAGTAGTAGTTTTCCTTTCCCTGCTGTGGTTACTTAATAGATTCCTTTTTAAACCAGTGGAGAATATACTCGATGAACGGTTGGCAAAAACACAGGGTCTCACGGCAAAGGCCGAAGAGATCGAGAGGGAACTGGTGGAGAAAGCCAAGGAGTATGAGATTAAGCTTAAGGAAGCAAGGACGGAAGGATTGAAAGCGAGAGATGGATTAAAAAGGGAGGGGTTGGACGAAGAAAAGGCCGTAGTCAGCCGAGTTACGAAAGAGGCGAAGAATTCGGTAGAAGAGAAGAAAGGGGGGATATATTCAGATGCTGAGGCTGTAAGGAAGGAGCTGGAGCCTCAAATGAGGGAGATTTCACGCGACATATCGGTAAAACTCTTGGGAAGGAGAATTGAGTGATGGAGAGGGAAGTTTGGGGTTTAATATGGAGGGCTACAAACTTCACTATCTTAGCGGTACTTTTATACAAACTCCTAGCGCCGCGGGCTAAGACCTATTTTAGAAACAGGACGTCGGGAATAGAAGGTGCGCTAAAAGAGGCTGCTGAGCTCAAGGAGACGGCCGAACAGAAGTATGGGGAGTTGAAAGAGAAACTTGAAAATATAGACAGGGAGATCCAGGAGATAATCGGCTCATTTCGCAAGGACGGGTTAGCTGAGAAGGAGAGGATTGTAAAAAATGCGAAAAAAGAGGCAGAGAAGATACGGGAGCAGGCTATTCGAACTATTGAGCAGGAGATAGCAAGAGCCAAGATGATGATAAGAAAAGAATATGCCGAATTGGTGACCACGCTGGCTGAGGATCTGCTGAGGGAAAAGTTGAATGATGATGATCAGGAGAGACTGATAAAAGAATATATGGAAAAGGTGGTAGAGACAAATTGATAAGTAGCAGTATTACTAGACGATATGCAGAGGCATTAATTGGTATCGGAGTAGAGGAAGACTCTTGTGCTCAGTTCGAATCAGAACTTACTGAAATAAATACAGTTCTGAAAGAAAACACGGCATTGAGAAATATTCTTTACAGCTCTGTATACCCAGTGGTTAGTAGAAAAGGGATTCTAAGGGAGGTTACGAGCCAACTGGGTACCTCACAAACGATAGAGAATTTTCTGAATCTACTGATAGACAAAAACAGAACAGAGCTTCTTCCTTCTATCTCTTTGAGGTATGGGGAGATGCTAGATCAACTGCTTGGAAGAATTAGGGCTAAGGTGATTGTGGCCAAAAGTATCTCACCTGAGCTGATTTCTAATCTCAAAGGTGCTTTCGAGAAGTTGACTGCCAAGGAAGTAGTATTTGAGATAGAAGAAGACCCGGCTATTATAGGCGGTATCATAACAAAGCTGGGGAATGTTATCTTCGATGGAAGTATTCGAACACATCTTGAAAAAATAAAAAGAAGTATAATAAGGGGGGAAGAAGGTTAAATGCAGATTAGGGCAGAAGAGATAAGTCGGATTATAAGGAAACAGATAAAACAGTATGATAGAGAAGTAGATGTTAGTGAGACGGGTACGGTGCTCTCTGTAGGGGATGGGATCGCGAGGATCTATGGTTTGGAAAATGCTATGGCAGGGGAATTGATAGAGTTTCCCAACGAAATCTTCGGTATGGTTCTAAACCTGGAAGAGGATAACGTGGGAGTAGCCATACTGGGGGAAGATATACATATCAAGGAGGGCGATATAGTAAAAAGAACTAACAGGATAACGGAGGTACCCGTTGGCGAACAACTTGTTGGAAGGGTAGTGAGCGCTATTGGTGAACCTCTGGACGGCAAAGGTTCTATTGATGCTAAGGAATTCCGGCCCATAGAGGCGAAGGCACCAGGTGTTGTTTCTAGATTGCCCGTTAAAGAGCCCCTACAGACTGGTCTCAAGCCTATTGACTCGATGATACCTATCGGCAGGGGACAAAGGGAGCTCATTATTGGTGATAGGCAGACAGGGAAAACAGCCATAGTAGTTGATACTATTATAAACCAGAAGGAAACGGATGTCTTTTGCATCTATGTCGCTGTTGGGCAAAAGAAATCCACTGTAGCAAGGGTGATAGATACGTTGGAGAAATTTGGCGCGATGGAGTACACCACTGTAATCTGTGCCGCAGCTTCTGATCCGGCTCCATTGCAATTTATAGCCCCTTATGCTGGTTGCGCTATGGGAGAGTACTTCAGGGATAATGGCAAGCACTCTCTGGTTATATACGATGATCTATCGAAGCATGCTGTCGCGTACAGGCAGTTATCCCTTCTTTTGAGGAGACCACCGGGAAGAGAAGCTTATCCTGGGGATATATTCTATTTACACTCACGGCTACTTGAGCGAGCCGCAAAGATGAATGAAAAATTGGGGAGCGGTTCCCTGACAGCACTGCCCATTATCGAAACCCAGGCAGGAGACGTTTCGGCTTATATTCCGACAAATGTCATATCGATTACCGATGGTCAAATATACCTTGAGCCAGATCTTTTTTATGCGGGTATCAGACCTGCAATTAATGTGGGACTATCAGTATCGAGGGTCGGTGGGAATGCTCAAAATAAGGCAATGAAGCAGGTTGCCGGAAGTCTGAGACTAGATTTGGCTCAGTATCGTGAACTGGCAGCATTTGCCCAGTTCGGGAGTGATTTAGATAAGACGACACAAGCTCAGTTGGCGAGGGGAAGTAGGCTTACAGAGCTATTGAAGCAGCCACAATATAAACCCCTCTCTGTCGAAAAACAGATATTGCTTATCTATGCTGGCACCAAGGGTTTCGTTGATCAATACCCAGTGCCTGTTTTGGCAAAGTACGAAGAGGATCTTTTCAAGTTTTTCGATGAAAAGCATGGAGATATTCTCGGAGAGGTTAGGGACAAAAGAGCAATTGATGATGGGCTCGGTGAGAGGTTAGATAGTGCCTTAAATGAATTTAAAGGAATATTCAAACCGTGAGAGTTGAGAGGTTAGTTTAATATGGCGACGTTAAGGGACATAAGAAGGAGGATAAATAGTGTTAGAAACACGCAGACTATAACTCGGGCGATGCAGATGGTAGCTGCGGCAAGATTGAGAAGGGCTCAGGATAATGCGCTAAGAGCTAGACCCTATGCAGAAAAGATGCTGGAGGTCTTACGTAGCTTAGCACTAAGGACACAAGAGGAGCGCCATCCGCTTCTGGAAAGAAGAGAGGTCAGGCAAGCAAGACTGATAGTGGTTACAGCCGAACGAGGGCTCTGCGGCGCATTCAACAACAATGTCATCTCTAAGGCCGAAGGGATCATCAGGAAGAACACAGACGGGTCTATAGGGACATCCCTAGTATTGGTCGGTATAAAGGGGAGGGATTATTTTAAGAGGAGGAAATATGAGAGAACCCAAGAGTACGTAAACGTCCTTGGCAGTTTAGAATATAGTCTTGCGTCCGAAATTGGGAAGGGTGTTGTAGAATCGTACACTGAGAAAGCGATTGATCAAATTGATCTGGTTTATATGAAATTCCGTTCCATGATGAGACAGGAGGTAGTTGTTGAGACCGTGTTACCGATTAAGCCGATGGAGACAGGGCCAGGGGAGTCTGTTATAGAGTATCTTTATGAACCCGATGAAGAAAGGATATTGAGGGAGATCCTTCCAAGATACGTCGAGGTTGAGATATTCAAGGCGTTATTAGAGTCTGTGGCCAGTGAGCACGCAGCGCGGATGATGGCGATGGAGTCGGCAACCAAGAATGCGGGTGAGTTGATCGAGGGCCTTACCTTGTCCTATAATAAGGCAAGGCAGGCAGCTATTACGAAAGAGATGATGGATATTGTTGGTGGATCAGAGGCACTAAAATAAGTAGTTCGAAGGAGGAAAAGATCGAGATGGAAGTTAAGGGAACAGTCGTCCAGATTGTGGGCCCGGTGGTTGATGTAAGGTTTAGTGAAGGGAGTCTCCCCCCGATATACGGTGCCATAGAGTTAACTAACCCGGCAATTAGCGACAAGCCGGGCAATCTTATTTTAGAAGTAGCGCAACATGTGGGAGACAACACTGTCAGGTGTATCGCTATGGAGACAACCGATGGCCTCAGCAGAGGGATGGAGGCCATATACAGGGGTAATCAGATCACAATGCCAGTGGGAAGAGAGGCCCTCGGTCGAGTGTTAAATGTGATCGGGGAGCCGGTGGATGAAATGGGGCCTGTCAACGCTAAGAAGCGATATCCTATACACCGTACCGCCCCCAGTCTCATTGATCAGGACACCTCTGTTGTACCATTTGAGACAGGGATTAAGGTTATCGACCTGTTGGAGCCGTACCCCCGCGGAGGAAAGGTCGGATTATTTGGTGGTGCAGGGGTTGGAAAGACCGTCATAATCATGGAATTAATCCACAATATTGCCAAGGAACATGGGGGCCTCTCGGTATTTGGTGGTGTTGGAGAACGGACGAGGGAAGGGAATGACCTGTGGTTAGAGATGAAGGAATCGAAGGTGATAGAAAAGACGGCGCTTATTTACGGTCAAATGACCGAGACCCCGGGAGCTAGGGCAAGGGTCGGCCTTTCTGCATTGACTGCTGCTGAATACTTCAGGGATGAAGAGGGATTGGATGTCCTTTTATTCATAGATAATATCTTCAGATTTACACAGGCGGGATCTGAGGTATCGGCTTTGCTGGGACGTATGCCATCTGCTGTAGGATATCAGCCTACTTTGGCAACCGATCTCGGAGAGCTGGAAGAAAGGATTACGTCGACGAAGAATGGTTCGATCACTTCCGTTCAGGCAATCTATGTTCCTGCAGATGACCTGACTGATCCGGCACCGGCAACGACCTTCGCCCACTTGGATGCTACAACTGTGCTGTCGCGACAGATTGTGGAACTCGGTATATATCCTGCCGTGGATCCCCTCGATTCAACATCCAGGATTCTGGATCCCCAAGTGCTTGGGGAGGAGCACTATAGGGTAGCTAGGGAGGTTCAAGTGGTTCTTCAAAGGTATAAGAACCTTCAGGATATTATCGCCATCTTAGGGATGGAAGAGCTTTCGGAAGAGGATAAGCTTATAGTGGGGAGGGCTAGAAAGATTCAGAGATTTCTGTCTCAGCCCTTCTTCGTAGCTGAGGAATTTACGGGCACAAAAGGTGTGTATGTCAAGACAGAGGACACGATAAAGGGCTTTAGAGAAATAGTAGAAGGGAAGCATGACAATATCCCGGAGCAAGCGTTTTACATGGTTGGGACGATAGAAGAGGCGCTCCAAAAAGCCGAACGGTTGATGGCTGCATAATAAGGTAAGGGAGATATTCGTGTGGAAGAGACAATAGCTTTGGAGATCGTTACACCAGAGAGGTTAGTAGTAAAAGAGGATGTTACGGAGATAACAGCCCCTGGGGAAGAAGGAGAATTCGGGGTTCTTCCAGGACATACCCCCTTCATGAGTACGTTGAGGTTCGGAGAGGTCAAATACGTCAAAGGCGGGACTCCTCGGTATCTTGCCGTAAATCGGGGTTTTGCAGAGGTTTCGGAGAATAGGGTATCGGTTCTGGTTGAGACTGCTGAAAGGGCCGAGGAGATAGACCAGAAGCGAGCCGAGGCTGCTCGGGCTAGAGCGGAGGAGAGGATTAAAAAATCAGGGAAGGAAGAATTCGACCTGGTAAGGGCCCAGGCGGCTCTAATGAGGGGGATGGTGAGAACACAAGTTGGATCAAAGGCTCACTAGGCCGAAAGGCATATCCCTTGAGAGGGGACGGGTTTTAAACCTTGTCCCCATTTTTTTTGGTGCAAAGGGTGAATGTGAAAAAGATAGCTACTTTAATACTGGCTGCGGGCAAGGGTACCAGGATGAAGTCAAACCTGGTAAAGGTGCTTCATCCATTAATGGGTGCTCCAATGTTGTCCTTTCCAATAGAGGTAGCCAAAAAGGTAGGGTCTGAGAAGATCATAGTGGTAATCGGTTATCAGGGGGAGCTCATAAGGGAGAAGTTTGAGACGGAGGGGCTGGTCTTCGTGGAGCAACAAGAACAGCTCGGGACAGGACACGCTGTCTTGTGCGCCAAAGATAGCTTGAAAGATTTTGCTGGAGATGTCTTGATACTCTGTGGCGACGTACCACTGCTTAGGGAAGAAACCATCAGGGGATTAATAGGCGTTCACCAGAGAGGAGGTTCAAAGATCGCGGTTTTAACAACGAAGCTCGAGAATCCGGAGGGATATGGAAGAATAATACGGGGAGATGACAACCAGATCTTGAGTATTGTGGAAGAGAAAGATGCAAGCGATGTTGAAAGAAAGGTGAAAGAAGTTAATGGCGGAATCTACTGTGCCGACGCACGGTACCTTTTTCATGCCCTGCAACTGGTTAGGAGGGAGAATAAGCAGTCCGAATATTACTTGACCGATATCGTTGGTCTAGCCAACGAGGAGAATGAGAAAGTACTGAATTTCTCGGCAGAAGACCCTTTTGAGGCAATGGGGATAAATACCAGGGTTGATCTTGCGAGAGTTAATGAGGTTATTAGAAAAGAGATGCTCACGAGATTGATGATGGAAGGAGTGAGTATCATAGATCCGCAAACGACATTTATCGAGAGAGATGTACAGATTGGAAGGGATACAGTGATCTATCCCAATTGTTATATACGCGGTACTTCTGTAATAGGAGAGGAATGTATACTCGAATCCGGTTCCACGATAACCAATTGCATAATCGGCGACAGGGTAGTTATAAAATCGTGTTGCGTTATAAATGGGAGTAAGGTGGGCAGTGAAGTAAGCCTCGGTCCCTTTGCGCATTTGAGGCCCCACACGGAGTTAGGGGCAGGGGTTAAGATAGGAAACTTTGTCGAGATTAAGAAGTCGAAGATTGGGGAAGGGAGCAAGGCCTCCCACCTTACCTATTTAGGGGATGCTGTAGTGGGTAAGGGGGTGAATGTTGGAGCAGGAACCATCACGTGTAACTATGATGGGACGAAAAAGCATCAGACTACTATAGAAGATAACGTTTTTATAGGGAGTGACACCCAATTTGTCGCACCTGTCAGGATCGGCGAAGGGGCGTACATAGGAGCAGGGTCGACCATTACAAGAGATGTGCCTTCTGGCTGCTTGGCATTGAGTCGGGCGAAGCAGGTGATCAAGAATAAAAAGGGAGAAGGTAAGTAGGATAGAGCTATGTGCGGGATCATCGGCTATATAGGTAAGAGGCAGAGTACCCCTATTCTGATTGATGGTCTTAGGAGACTCGAGTACAGAGGGTACGACTCAGCGGGGATAGCGGTTTTTCATAATGGAAAGATTGAAGTACGCCGTTGTAAGGGAAAAATAAGAGACCTGGAGAATGCCATCAAAAGCGAGGTTTTTAATGGGAGTGTGGGTATAGGACATACGAGGTGGGCGACCCATGGCAAACCGTCTGAAGAAAACGCTCACCCCCACAAGGCTGGAGGGGTAGCGGTTGTACATAACGGTATAATTGAGAATTACCTCAGCTTGAGGGAGTCCCTGATATCAGAAGGACGGAAGTTTCAATCAGAGACAGATACCGAAATCATATCTCATCTGATAGACAAGTTTGTCAATACCGAGGGCGATATTGAGCGTGCGGTGAGAAAGGCCCTTAAGAAGCTGAGAGGGTCCTATGCGGTGGCGGTAATCTATGAGAAAGACCCCAGAAGGCTCATTGCGGCAAAGAGGGAAAGCCCGCTCGTAATAGGTTTAGGTCGAGACGAGCTCTTCGTCGCATCAGATATTGCTGCAATACTGAATCACACAAGAAAGGTAATCTTCCTGGAAGATGACGAGATGGCTGTGCTTTCCGATGATGGGTTACGTATACTTTCCATGGATGGCAAAGAAGTTGCCAAGGAGTATAAAGAAGTACTTTGGGACCCTGTCATGGCGGAAAAAGAAGGCTATAAACACTTTATGCTAAAGGAGATCTTTGAGCAGCCCCGGGCTATAATGGATACCATGAGAGGAAGGGTTTTCAAAGGCAAGGGAGAGATCTGCTTGGACGAGATTGATATGACTCCGAGAGAGGTGAGGAAGATAAGACGAATACTGTTGGTTGCCTGCGGTACTTCTTTCCATGCTGCTCTGGTGAGTAAGTTTTTGATCGAAGACCTTTGTCGAATCCCCGTTGAGGTAGATGTGGGATCTGAGTTTCGCTATCGAGACCCGATAATAGATGAGGGTACCCTGTCGGTCTTTATCTCGCAATCGGGAGAGACGGCGGATACCTTGGCGGCCTTAAGAGAGGTCAAGAGAAAAAAGGGGAGGACGCTTTCAATCTGTAACGTGCTGGATAGTAGCATTGTTCGAGAATCCGATGATGTTATATATACGCATGCCGGGCCCGAAATAGGGGTAGCGTCAACGAAAGCTTTCACTACCCAGCTTACTGCTCTTTATCTTTTGAGCCTTTATCTGGCCAAGGTAAGAGACAGAATCACTGCGAGAAAGATGAAGGATATGTTAGGAGCGTTGGCCAAGATTCCCCGCAAAGTTGAGGAGATTCTGGAACGAGAGGCTGAGATAGAGGAGATTGCCAACAAGTATTTCCGTTGTCAAGACTTTCTGTACTTGGGCAGGGGAATAAATTATCCTATTGCTTTAGAAGGAGCATTGAAGCTAAAGGAGATATCATACATCCATGCCGAAGGGTATCCTGCGGGTGAAATGAAGCATGGACCTATTGCGCTGATTGACGACGATATGCCCGTAGTTACTTTGGTATCAGAAGGGATAACATATGAGAAGATTATCAATAATATTGAGGAGGTGAAGGCAAGGCGCGGGACGATAATTGCGATCGCAAGTGCGTCCCACAGGGAGATTGAGAAAAAGGCGGATGATGTGTTTTTCATTCCTCAAACAATACCTTCCTTAACGCCCATTCTGTTTACTGTACCCCTCCAGCTCTTGGCTTACCATATCGCCGTATTGAGGGGAACGGATGTGGACCAACCGAGAAACTTGGCCAAGAGTGTGACAGTGGAGTGAAGCCTTTGGTGCAAGGCAACCCCCCCGTTCAATGCCAAGCCTTTAGTTTATCATGCGCGACTTAGATTTGAAATCGATTGGAAAGTGGCTTGTCTATAGCGTCCTGATAGGCGTTGTGGCAGGATTGGGTTCCACTCTGTTTTATTACTTGCTGCAATTAAGTGGTGAATTTTTCCTGAACTACCTGGGTGGTTATTATCCACCGCTTCCCGGAGGGGAATCGACTGGTTCGGTACGATCCGCCTCCGTTTCTCCGCATTGGATTATTGGGTTGATACCCACCCTCGGTGGGCTAATAGCAGGGGCAAAATGAAGGCTAACATTTTCCAGAAGATTCCACAGAGTGTCAATAAACCGCTGCGTGCCTTCACCCGGAGTGAACCTCTTCTTATGATTGTATTAGGAGGATGTGTGGGGGTAGTGGCGGGATATGGAGCCATTGGTTTTCGAAGGTTAATAACCGCCGTGGCCCGGGCTGGGTGGGGTGTTGTGACAGGGATGGACGGAACGAATATGCTGGTGATGGCTCTGGCTACACCGTTCTGGATAAAAGTCCTTATCCCTGCAGTAGGGGGTCTCATAGTAGGACTCATTGTTTATTTCTTCGCCCATGAGGCAAAGGGGCATGGTGTTCCTGAAGTGATGGCAGCTATAGTCTTGCAGGATGGGAGGATGAGGCTGCGGGTGGTCTTTGCTAAGGCCTTTGCCTCCGCTATCTGTATTGGTTCAGGCGGCTCTGTGGGTCGAGAAGGCCCTATTGCGCAGATTGGAGCTGCCATAGGGTCAGCCATCGGTGGGTTGGCGAAAATGTCAGGGGCACGCGCACGAACCTTGGTAGCTTGTGGGGCTGCTGCGGGTATTGCCGCTACCTTCAATGCTCCTATGGCCGGTGCTATTTTTTCGTTGGAGATTATCCTAAGTGAGTTTGCTGCTGCCCAGTTTATTCCTATCGTGGTTTCCTCAGTAATCGCTACCGCTCTCTCGAGGCACTACTTGGGGAACTTTCCTGCCTTCGAGGTCCCGGCCTATGATCTTTTACATTACAGCGAGTTACTCTCGTATTTGGTATTGGGTGTGTTGG
>JBDRGH010000263.1:0-3009 GCA_043818015.1 Pseudomonadota bacterium | reverse complement strand
TATACGACCTTTTACGCAAAGGTATTGAGTAAAGACCTTCCTTTGGCTGTTGATCTTCTCGCCGACATCTTTCTTAATTCTGTCTTCAGTTCTGAAGAAATCAGGAAGGAAAGACAGGTAATACTCCAGGAAATCCGTATGGTTGACGATACCCCAGACGAGTATGTTCAGGAACTATTGAGCAGGTCATTCTTTCATGAGCACGCTTTAAGTTATCCAGTCCTCGGAGATCCAGAAACTGTTAGCAATCTCGACAGAGCTAGAATGATCAACTTCTTCAGGGAGTATTATACGTCCGACAGAATGATTATCGCAGCCGTTGGGAAGCTGAAACATGACGCCGTCGTTAAAATGATTGAGGAAAACTTCGGCAGCGTCCCGAAAAAAGACGGGGATAGAACCGAAGATCTACCACATCCAACTCCCCATATTTTGGTTAAAGAGAAAGAGCTTGAACAAGTACACCTCTGTTTTGGGAGCAAAGGACTCTCACAAACTCACCCCCTAAGATATGCCAGTTATGTCCTCAACGCCGTGCTCGGTGGGGGGATGAGTTCCCGTTTATTTCAAGAAATACGGGAGAAATGGGGATTGGTGTATTCTGTTTATTCCTACATGCAAGCGTATTTTGATACGGGTCTATTCACCATATATGCTGGTACGGATAGAGATGCCTTAAAGAAGGTGATTCAACTGGTCGTGAGGGAACTCAAAAGGTCTAAGACTCGCTCCCTGAGCAAGAAGGAACTCCACATGGCAAAGGAGCAACTGAAAGGCAACCTCATACTGGCCTCCGAGAGTACCGACAACAGAATGAGTAGGCTCGCCAAGAGTGAGATCTATTTTGGAAGATTCATTGCAATGGATGAGATAATAAGTAGTATTGACAGGGTGACCTCAGACGAAGTCATCGAGTTAGCAGACGAGATCTTTCACAAGGACTATATCTCTCTGGCCGTTCTTGGCCCCGTAAAAGAAGGAGATTTTACTCATGCTCTATTGAATCTTTGACACCTTACTTCCCACTTAACTCTGCTTTTCATGGCATTCGCCCTTTTTCATTCCCGTCCCCGTTTCGGCCCACGCACTGATCTGACGTTCTCACCGCGTGAAACAGTTTCTAAAAGCGACGAATAAAACAACGGAAATGATGCTGAGCACGCTGCCGTAAACAAACGTTATACTCGGAGAAATACTTTGCCATAGAAATCCGGCTATTAAACTTGCTGGCAAGGCCGCTAAACCTACTGCGGTGTGAAAGGTGCCCAGGGCTGTAGCACCTAATTCTTCCGAAGAGAGATCAGATACAAAGGCCCGCTGGTTTCCGTCAATCATCGCATAAACCATACCATAAAGGGCAAATAGGACCACCAACGCTGTTAGGGACTTGAAAAGGGCGAAACCAAGGGAGGTTAACGAGAATAGCAAATAGCCAGATAGAATAACCTTTTTCCTCCCGATTCTGTCAGAAAGGATGCCGAACGGGATAGAGAACACCGCATAAAAGACGTTGAAGATCATGTATGAAAGGATTGGTATTCCGACTGACAACTTACCTGCAAAAGATTCCTGCACTCTGAGAAGGAAGAACATATAACTGAAATTTCCCAATGCAAATATGCCAGAAATCAGGATAAATAGTTTAAGAGGCTTTGGGAGGCTATTCAGACCTATCTTCAGAGTAATCTGTCGAGGTTCTCTTTTCCTCTCTCTTACAAAATGTAATGGAATTAAAGAGAGAAACGCAATGATTGCAGAAATGAGGATAAGCGATTTGAAGTCGAATCCGAGAAACCAGAAGAGAAGAAAAACAACGATGGTCCCGGAAATTGCCCCAGAAGTATCCAATGCCTTATGAATCCCAAATCCTTTACCTCTCTCATGTGGCATAGAATCTGCAATAATTGCGTCTCTCGGCGCTCTTCTCAAACCCTTGCCCACCCTTTCCAGACCAGCAAAAATCAATATATGGTGCCATGTCGTAGAGAACGCCAGGAATAATTTAAAGATTGAGGAAGTTACATACCCGGAAGTAACGAATATTTTTCTTTTTGCGGTTCTGTCAGACCAATAGCCTGAGAGAACTTGTATAATACTTGAAACACTGTCCCTCAGCCCTCCAATTAAACCCACAACCAGACCCGCACCACCCAGTGCCGAAATAAAAAGGGGGAGAATTGGTATGATCATTTCACTACTCAGATCATTCAAAAAACTGACAGCGCCCAATAAGAGCACATTGCGACTGATTCCTTTCTTGAAGTATCTGTTGCCCACAACGAATTCGTCCATAACTGCTTCAATTAATGAAATTTAAACCTGCCCATTACTCTCACCCCGGAACTCCACCCCCAAACTCCTCCTCAACGATCGCTCTCACTGGAAATGGAGGCCCTCCCTGAACAAACCTATCAGTCAGATCATAGGCTTGCCTTTCGAAGGGAACATTACGATATTCATCCCGAAGCAGGCTATCGACATACAATTCAATAAGCTTTCTTGGCCCCAGTATATCAACTTGCACTACGTGAACCATCTCGTGAAATATGGTAGAAATTGCCATTAGAGGAACGGAGAAGAGCCCTTTGCGAATAAGAACATAATCGATAAGAGCAAAACCTGCAGCCTGGGTCAAATCCAGGGGGATAGGTATCCCTGACTTTGTTAATTCACGGTAAAAGCCAGGGTTTGAAATGCGATCGAGGCTTACTATCCGGGTCAGATCAAGGATTTTCTTCTCAAAATAGCCATTCAAGCGTGATCTTTCCTCACCCGAAAGCGGCCGCGCATGAGGCAGATGCAGGCTCCGTTGCTCATACGCCCACTCCAGGAATCTTTCAACTAAATACGTCTTTAACGAATCAAATTCCACTGCTCGAATCCTGCCGACTCCGTTTATAGTTTTCCCTTTACGCCCGGATAACGAGCGCCAAAAGTTTTAGACAAAATGTTTAAAACTCTTTATCCTTCAATATGTTACTCCAAATAATCTTGCCTCCCCCCTATTGT
>JBDRGH010000262.1:0-6044 GCA_043818015.1 Pseudomonadota bacterium | reverse complement strand
ATAGATGGGATGCAGATCATGGGTGGTTATGGGTATTCCATGGAGTATGATATGCAGCGTCATCTCAGAGATGCCATGATGGGTACTGTGGCTGCCGGTTCATCCCAGATAATGCGGAATATCATTGCCGGGACTTTTGGTTTGCCGCGTTCATAAAGCTACCCCTTCTTGGGACATTTGATTTGCCTTATATCAACCAATTAACGACTGATTAGTTCGTCCTGGAACTCTTCCGGCGAGGGTATTGTCTGCTCAAAAAGAAAGGTTTCGAGCCTTCGGCCACGAATCAAGAAAACAAAGACTTGACATCTCTCATAAAATCTATTACATCGTGTAACAGAAAAACGGAGGCAATGATAATTCGCTTGGACACGGATCTTGACGATTGCCGCTCAAGAGAGAGGGCCTTTGAGGCCCTTGCGAACTCGGCAGTTCTTAATCAATAGGAGGGCAACAAATGAGCTTTACGGTAGTCAATGTAACTTCGTTTCCCATGTTTCCCTTTACAGCAGGAGAGGAGATTATCAGGCGGGGGGGAGGAGAATATGTACCCGCCGTTTGTCAGACCGAGGAACAAGTTCTTGCCGCTGCTGCAGATGCCGACGTTATTCTGGGGTTATTTACCGACGGCATTCTGACGCTCTCAAAAGAAACTATAAAGAAGCTCGACAAGTGTAGGATGGTTGCTGTCCCAGGCATGGGCTATGAGGGAGTAGATCTGAAGGCGGCGACTGAAAATGGTATAATTGTTATCAACAACCCCGACTACGGGGCAGAAGAGGTGGCAAATCATACCATGCTTTTGCTTCTCGCCGCGGCAAGAAGACTTATCCCCACCATAGAAGCGGTGAAGGAGGGAAAATGGGATAAGGCTGGGTTTCATACGATACGTGAAAAAGTAGCACCCCCGGTATTTCGCCTCAGCAAACAGACTTTGGGGCTTATCGGTTTTGGCCATATCCCCCGCAGCCTGGTTCCTCGGGCGAAGCCCTTCTTCTCCAGGATCATAGTCTACGACCCCTACGTAGCTCAAGACGTGATAGAGAAGTCTGGGGTAGAGCCCACCGATCTTGATACACTCCTCAAGGGGTCGGACTGTATCTCGCTTCATGCTGCCCTCACTGAGGAAAACCGCCATATGATCGCCCTTAAACAATTCAAGATGATGAAGCCCACTGCCTATTTGGTGAACACCGCCCGTGGTGGCCTGGTAGACCATCAAGCCTTATACACCGCTCTCAGCCAAGGGATTATCGCTGGAGCGGCTCTTGATGTATGGGATCCAGAGCCTCCTCAGCTAGATCACCCTCTGCTCAAACTTCCTAATCTCATCGTAACACCTCACATAGCTCAGTATTCTATAGAGGCGGACGAGCAAATCCGAACGAATCCAAGTGAAGACATCGTGAGCGTAATGAAAGGCGACTGGCCTCGGGGAATAGCCTTCCGGAACCCGCAGGTAAAAGATAAGTTCGTGGCCAAGTGGGGTAAGACTTAGGAGCAACCTCACAAGGGCTTGAGACGACAATTAGGGACGAAAGACTCTTACAACCTTCGTGCCAACTGCCGACCAGCGGTATCCAAATAAAGAGAGCCAAACTGAATGGAGGTTATCTCTGCGGTATCAAATGGCGGCGAATAAAGGGACAGGTGTCTTTTATAGAAATCTATTGCGTCCGCAATGCCCAGCACAACCACAAAACCTTCTCTGTCACACAACGCAATGAGCAGACTCTTGCATATCTCTGGATTGCGCACATCGGGCACCATCCCATGAAGACCTAGTGCGCTGCAATCCAGTTCCACAAGCGTTGCCGTCTGAAAATATCTCTGAAACTTCATCCTTCTGTAATCCTGACGCTTCTGGGGAGGGCGACTGATAACTGAACCCCTTTATCCCTTCGCTTACTGCTTCCGCAGTGACCCTTTCGGGGTTCGCAGGTGGGGAATACTTTCCCCTTCCGTTCGGCTGAGCTCACGGTCGAAGCCTGCTCACCCTCGACCTGTCTGCGTGCCTGCCTGTGCCAGCACGGCAGACAGGCAACGCACAGGCAGGTGGGTACCCCACTGCTCCAGCAAATTTCGCTCAGAGACAAGGGGGTTCACCGAAAATTCGGGAAACTCCGGATAAATAACCCCTTGACACACCCGGTCATACCCATATTCAAAAGTTACCTCCACCTCTTTTTTCTCTTATATCTCTGATATCCTTTTACTGACTTTTCCTGTTTTATTCCCAAGTAGAACTCCCTAACATCATCGTTTTCCAACAGCGTAGCTGTCTCGTCTGATAAAACAATCCTCCCGTTTTCCAAGACATAGCCAAAATGGGAGATGTTAAGCGCCATCCTGGCGTTTTGTTCCACCAAAAGGACAGTGACTCCTTCCCTGTTAATGGATTTAATAATCTCAAAAATCTCCTTTACCAGTATAGGAGATAGCCCGAGGGATGGTTCATCCAAGAGGAGAAGTTTTGGCCTCACCATCAACGCACGGCCTATGGCCAGCATTTGCTGCTCTCCACCGCTGAGAGTCCCTGCCAGCTGATCCCTCCTTTCCTCCAGTACAGCAAAATACTCAAAGACCCGTTTGTAGTCTCTCTTGATTCCATCCTTATCTCTCCGGGTATAGGAGCCCATCTTCAGGTTCTCAAAAACCGTCAGCTCAGGAAATATCTCCCTTCCTTCAGGTACATAGGCTATCCCAAGACGTACAATGTCCTCTGTATCCATTCTGTCGATCCTTTTTCCGAAGAACTCTATCGTCCCCTTTTCCGGCTGATCCTCCAGCAGTCCCATTATAGTCTTCAGGATCGTAGTCTTCCCGGCACCGTTAGCCCCAAGGATGGTCTTTATCTCACCTTCTTCTAGGTCTAAGGAAACACCCCGAATGGCATTGACAAATCCATAACTTGTCTCTATGTTCTTGACCTTAAGCAACGGTCCCTTCCTCTCCCAGATACGCCTCTAACACTTCCTTGTGCTCTTGCACCTCAGAAGGTATCCCTTCAGTTATCTTTTCCCCATAACTGAGGGCCAAGACCCGGTCAGAAATCTCCATGACCAATTTCATGTCATGCTCCACCAGGAGTATCGTTACACCAAAGTCCTCCTTTATATCGGTAATCCATATCATCAGATCTTCCTTTTCCTCAATATTCATCCCTGCTGATGGTTCATCCAGAAGGAGTACCTCGGGCTCCAGTGCCAATGCCCTTCCCAGTTCTACAAGTCTCTGAGTACCAAAAGGAAGATTCACAACCAGTTGATTCCTCGCAGACTGTAAATCAAGAAAGTCGATAATCCCTTCTACTACCCCCCGATTAGTAATCTCCTCCTTTACCACCTTTCTCGTAAAGAAGGCACCATTGAGGATATTCGTCTTCATCTGACCGTGCCTCCCTAAAAGGAGGTTGTCCAGAGTCGTCATGTGGGAGAACAGTTCAACATTCTGAAAGGTGCGAGCTATACCTCTCCCAGCAATCTGGTGCGGTTTACATCCGGTTATATCTTCTCCATTAAAGAGTATTTTCCCCTGATCCGGTTTGTAAATGCCGCTAATACAGTTGAAGATGGTCGTCTTCCCGGCTCCGTTCGGTCCTATAATCGAATATATGCAATTCTTCTCTACCTGAAAGCTTACATTATTGAGCGCCTTCAGACCTCCAAAACGTACCAGCAAATCCTTTACTTCAAAGAAAGGCATGGAAAACCCTCTTATTCTTTTACCTCCAACCAGTCACTTATCTTTACAGCCTTGCCCCCTACACATTTTCCCAAGAACACAGCCTGCTGACCTTGTCGTTGATTCGGACCGAAGGTGATGTCATGACCTATGCCACCATTCCAGTTTTTGATGGTCTCCATGGCCTCAACAAAGCTCTCCCGGGTGAGATCCCGGCCTGCGCGTCTGAGCCCCTCTATCATCGGTTCGGCAAAGAGGAATCCGGCATAGAAGAACATCCCCCATCTCTCGCGCGGTGCAAAATCATCGTGGGCCTTCTTGTACCTAACCATGAGTGGATATTCAGAGTCGGGAAGTTCGGCAAAGGAGTCAAAGATCACCCCTTCCCACAATCCCTTCGTTATATCGTGCATCATCGGTGCGTCTGATAGGGTACTCGTCGTCATCCAAGTGGGCTTAAACCCCATCTTTACGGCTGCCCCGAGCATCATGGCAGCATGTTTGGGCAAGAGCCAGAGAATGACTATGTCTGGCCGGGACATCTTCAACTTCAATGCCTGAGAGCTAACATCGGTATCCAGGGGTTCTACGGAGACCTGTTGTACCAACTTAGTGTTATATCGTTCGAGTGTTTTCTGGGCTCCAACCAGACCTTCTTTACCATAGTCATCATTCTGGTAAAAAAAGGCTATTTTCTTTGCCTTCAGGGTTGTTAGAGCATATGAGGTTAACAAGTTTGCTTCATCAACATAGTTTGGGTAGACCGCAAAGAGATACCTCGTGGGTGGATTTGCCCACCTGCTTGAGCCCGATGCCGGTCCTACCCAGGGGATCTTTTGATCATTTAAGTACCTTTTCACCGCCATTCCGGTAGCTGTTCCTACACCGCCCACAAAACCGAATACTCCAACCCTACCAACCAATTCTTTAACCGCACCAACGGTTCTGGGAGGTTGGTAGGCATCGTCACGGATATAGTGTTTAAGCTTTCTTCCATGGATGCCACCCTCAGCGTTCAACATCTGAAAGTAACAATCGGTACCTCTGGCCACTGCTCCCCATAGGGCTGCTGGACCCGTCTGGGGGCTCCACTGACCGATGTGAATCGTGTCTTCGGATACACCAACCTCGGAAGCAATGGAATGGCCGAAGAAGAGGATTAGGAAGGTCAGTGAAATTGAAACAATCAAAGTATTCTTTCGATATCTGGTAGTCATGGTTACCTTTATTAAGGTTATAATCCCGTTAGACCAGAGCCGAGACTTGCCCTCTATCTTAGACCTTTTTCACGTAATGTCTGGCTAAAAGTCCACTGGGCCTTACACACAGAACAAGCACAATAATGACGAATGCGACGACAGATTTGAACTCTGTCGACACATACCATCCGAACAGATTCTCGACCACCCCAAGAATCCCGCCACCTACCGCCGCCCCCGGTAGGCTTGTCATCCCCCCCAGAACCGCAGAGGCAAAGGCCTTTAATAAAGGGTCTATCATCATATTCGGATCCAACAGGGTAACGGGGGCAATCAGTACGCCGGCTACTGCACCAATCAGAGAGCTGAGCCCCCACGTCAGAGAAAGG
Organism: Pseudomonadota bacterium; assembly: GCA_043818015.1. Taxonomy (GTDB): domain Bacteria; phylum Desulfobacterota; class UBA8473; order UBA8473; family UBA8473; genus JBDRGH01. The sequence continues at coordinate 772 of JBDRGH010000262.1, read as the reverse complement.
ATCCTCTTGGATCGAATCCCCATCAGACGGGCAGCCATCTGGTTTTGCGCCGTTGCTTTCATGGCAATGCCCAATTTGGAGTACCTGAAGAAGAGAAATAGGATAAGCATCAACCCGACACATACGGCAAAAATCCATAGATTTAACTGACTCACTATAATGCCTTTCAGGTCATAAACCTTTGTATCCAGAATCGGTGAAGGGAAACTCTTGGTCTCTGCTCCCCATTTCCACCCGGCAAAGCCATAGAGGATCATCTCAGCCCCAAGGGTTATCACAATCAATCCCAAGAGGGTGGGGTCCTTGGCAGGCCTGAGGAATGCGAATTCGACTATCATTCCCAAGATCAAGGAAAATATCAGCGTTACAGGAAAGGCAACAATGAAGGGTATATTATAGGTTGACAAAAGGGAATACGCAAAGAAAGTGCTTACCATAGCCATCTCACCCTGAGCAAAGTTTAGTACTTCAGAGGTCTTATAGATAATTACCATCGCGAGGGCGATGAGGGCATAACAACTTCCTATAGCTAATCCACTGACTATTACCTGCGACAGTTGACTTAACATAATACCATTCTCACTTCATTAATCAGCGCCGAGCGAAAAATTTATCTCGAGCAAACACTGGCACTAAAAAGGCCACTTTTTCCAGTAGTATTTGATCTTTATCCACCGTCCCCATAGTCCTAAAGGTTCGAAGATTACTATAATAATCAATATCAATCCATATAGTATGCTGGAGACATTGGCTATTCCACTCATGCTAAACC
>JBDRGH010000261.1:0-3346 GCA_043818015.1 Pseudomonadota bacterium | reverse complement strand
CTCCGGCGTGGCGCCCCACATATCCCCTCCCCCTTTCAGAAGCACAAGAAATTTGATCATCAAAAGACAGAAGAAGGCCGCCACCCCCACATCGAAACGGACGCATATGGTGAGATAGCCGGCAGACCTCCGGGCCAGAGTCACTCCTCCTATCCAGAAAACGAGGACCCAGATAAGAACAAAAATGAGGTTGAACCACTCCAGGAACTCTTTCGGTTGCCTAAAGCTCTCCCAGAGCCACCATTGAGCCCAAAAGGGATGAGACCAGTAGAAGAAGATATGCACGATCTTCGATGCGGTCAGAAGCAGGCCAAAGAGATGGAGCCCTAAAATAAGGATTACGCGCCAGCTCCTTCCCCGGACAACCAGGGTCAGAACCACCGCCAGGGCAAAGGTTCCCATTGCCTCGGGCAGGGGAAAGGATCTGTGAATTAAAGGGATAGAGATGAAGGTTGCCCACGCATAGAGCCAGACCACTTCCATCGCCCCGGCGGATAAAAACAAAAGGATGCTCCTTTCGCTTTTCATTTTTCCCCCGTCTCACTTAATATGATATCGTCAAGGGAAAGGACCTTTCCCCGGACCTTACGCCCGTCGTCTCGCTCCTGCGGGGCAGAGTGGCACACCAGGAAGAGGACGGGTATCTTACGGTGCGAATAATACTCCTCTGCGGCGAGCAGGGCTCTATCCTCTTCACAGGAGAAGTGGAGACAGCTCATGCCCCATGCCGGTTTGAGTCTGTGGCGCAATGTATGGACGAGATCTTCTTTTACATCCATGTGCAACCGCGCCAGGGTCTCCAGAAGGGATGACAGGTGTTGCGGATTTCTGCCCGTGGGGAGTATCGTCGTCCCCCCTTCTACCACGCCATTGGTGGCAAACCCCACCGCGTACCCCCGCTGATCGAACTGAACCGCCAGGGACGCAACCGCCTCGAGGATCTCCTCGAAGTCCTCCGGCGCCTTCTTTATTACAAAACGATCCACGTCAACAACCAGTAAAACCTTCGCCTGTTCCGACGATTCAAAGGCCTTTTCCTGGAGGCGATGGTGGCGTGCGCTGGCCTTCCAGTGAATGTATCGGGCCGGCCGCCAGTTCTGGTAATCCCTGACGCCGAGTATATAGATGGGGTCCTCCACAGGATTCCTGGCTCCCGGAAGGCCGAAAAAATCACGCCTTGGCACGGCAACCGGCCTCAGCGGAACGAGACGCGGATAGACGATGACGTGACGTCCCTCTTTTTTTTCTCTTTCTCGTGGGAAGAATCCGAAAAGATCGCTCACCTTGACCTTGAGCGGGCCTACCCGGTGTATGCCCCGTCGCCGGGCAACCAACTCCCACCGGAAGTTCACTCGTTGATACCACAGAAGACCGCTTTCACCGGTGACTTCCCTGTCACCGGAGGAGAGGCTCATCGAACCATCCACAGAGGCCGTCACACTGAGCCAGACCGGCAGGAACTTGGCGTTCTCCACATCTATCTGCAGGGTAAGACCTTCACCCGGGAAGAGCCTCTCTTTATCGACCGTCGCATCACACAGTATGCGGGAGAGGCTCATCCTGCTCCATACCTTCGACACACCCACGACGCCCAGAACCAACAACGCCAACAGGACGAGATCCCGTTGTCTGTATAAGAGCCCTACAAAGAGAAAGATACCCGCGAAGATTTGCATCAGGGGGATAACAAAAATGGAGGGTAATCTTCCTTCCTGTGTCTCCATAACAACCGTCTCGGTATGTGGTTTCTCAACAACTGTGTTTGAAGCTCCCCGCAACAAGTTGCGGGAAATCTCATACTGTTTAGTTCATATCACTACTGTCCCAACGTTGTAATTGAGAACCGTTATAACAATAAGAAATCAAACATTATTTAGCGAAAAATGTCATTAATCGATTTGAAATTTTCTTTTCCTGAATGTCATACTCCTGCATCAATTAAGCAGGAGATGACATATGAACTCAGGGAAAACAATCTTTTCACAACTAATGGAATTCCTTCCTGTCCACGAATTTCGCAAATGCGTCGCACGATACAACGGCAATTACAAGGTCAAAAGCTTCACCTGCTGGGACCAGTTTCTCTGCATGGCCTTCGCTCAACTCACTTACCGGGAGAGCCTGAGGGATATTCAGGTATGCCTCAGAGGAACGAGACACAAGCTCTACCATATGGGCATCCGTGGGAGCGTCTCCCGCAATACCCTGGCCAATGCCAACAAGGTCAGAGACTGGCGCATCTACTCCGACTTCGCCCAGGTGCTCATCGGAAAAGCCAGAAGATTGTACTCCAACGAAAGCTTTGGCGTGGAACTGGATCAGACAGTTTATGCCCTGGATTCCACCACAATCGATCTGTGTCTTTCCCTGTTTCCGTGGGCAATATTCCGCAAGAGAAAGGGAGCAGTCAAGATGCATACACTCTTGGATTTGCGGGGCAGTATTCCAACCGTGGTTATCATTACTCACGGACGCGTTCACGATGTCAATATCCTCGATCATCTCATAATCGAAGCCGGCGCCATATATATCATGGATCGCGGCTATCTCGACTTCGCTCGTCTTTTTATGATCCATCAGACTTCAGGTTTCTTCGTTATACGAGCCAAGCGCAACTTCAACTTCAGGAGACTGTACTCTCACATCATCGACAAATCAACAGGGATTCAATGCGACCAGACCATTGCGCCCCAGAACTTCTATGCTCAAAAGAACTATCCAGAAAAACTACGTCGAATCCGGTATCTCGATGCGGAAACCAACAAACGGCTGGTATTTCTCACAAACAATTTCACGCTTCCGGCAAAAACTATCGCAGAGCTCTATCGGTGCCGGTGGCAAGTAGAACTCTTTTTCAAATGGATCAAACAACATCTGAGAATCAAGGCCTTTTACGGCACCTCGGAGAATACTATAAAAACACAGATCTGGATTGCAATTTCTATCTATATTCTGGTAGCTATTATAAAAAAGGAGTTGAAACTGGATCAAAGCCTCTACACAATTTTACAGGTTTTGAGCGTTACGCTTTTTGAAAAAGAACCGATTTTACAAGTACTTACGAATAACTATTACATGAACCCAACCCCTGTCCCTTCTAACCAGCTGAATTTATTCGAGTAACGTTGGGACAGTAGTGAGTTTAAATATATTATTACAGAATGGAATATTTAGGGCATCTCCAACTACATCAACAGTTTCATAATCCAAGATATCCATGTTAATCCACCCATCAATCATTGGGCTGGTAGACCCACCGCTAAGATTCAGCACCACGCCATTTTTTGCGTACTGCTCATGTAGATCAATGAAAGATGGTCGAAACGGGGTAGGTGAATAAGGATAT
>JBDRGH010000260.1:0-4551 GCA_043818015.1 Pseudomonadota bacterium | reverse complement strand
CGGATACGCAACGTATGTATCGGGATGCTTTTCAACGACAATTTTATATTGTTTCATAATCCAGGCCTCATCTATATATAGTTTAAGCAAATATATTTAAGCATAGCATAATGCAAGATCAACTATCAATCAATATTGTTTATCAGCATTTCTATATTCCGTCAAATGTGCTGTAAAGCGGAAGCTTAGCTCGCACATTGCCGCCGCCCGCTTCAGATATTAATTCTCCCTTGCTTTAACCTCCGACTGACTGACCAGTTCATTGAATCTCTTATCGACGTCTCTCTGTATCTGTGCTGTCTGCTCTGCCGTGAGATGAGAGAACCTCCCCTGCCTTGAAAGATACTCGTCAACAGGCTTTCTCTTCTTTGGTATTCTGTTGATAGTCCTCTTCCCATCTTCATATTCGTAGAGAACGAGAAAACCGGTCTCCACGGCGAGACGGGCGATCTCTATGGTCAACGATGAATCGAACTCCCATCCGGTGGGGCAGGGGGCAACGACGTAAATAAAAGACGGGCCTTTATGCTCCCGGGCTTTTTTCATTTTACGCAAGAAGTCCTTAGGATAAGCAGGAGAGGCTGTAGCAGCGTACACATTTTCATGGGCCTCCACTATCTTCATTATGTCCTTCTTGCGGGCGTTCTTCCCGCTGGGTGTGGTTTTAGTACGGGCCAGGTAAGGGGTAGCGCTGCTCCTTTGAACACCCGTGTTCATATACGCCTCGTTATCATAGAGGAGATACGTTATATTATGACCCCTCTCCAGCGCCCCAGACAGTGTCTGTAAACCTATATCACAGATGCCTCCGTCTCCCCCGTACAGAAAGATATCCGTGTCCATCCCCTTTCTCTTCAGTGCCACCTCTACTCCACTAGCCGCACCTCCGGCACTGCTGAAGCTAAAAAATGCCCCCGGAACCTTGAGACACGTCTGAGGAAAAGCCGCAGGTATGACCCCAAGACAACCGGCATTGGCAGTAACAAAGGTGTTTTTACTAAACTCGCTCATTGCCAATTTGACGCAGATTAGTCCGCCACATCCAGGACAAAATGGGTTTCCAAGTGCCTGTATATGCTCACCTTCCTCAATTTCTCTATCAACCTCCTCCGACTTCAACAGCTTTTCATAGTTGTAATATCCACTGGTTTGGAGAACATCTTCACTGAATTCCCGATTGTACCATTCAACGAATTCATCATCTCTATTCCAGGTCGAGTCGAAAATATCCCCGATATTCTGCTGCAGTATATCCTGACTCCCGATGATGCAGTTTGAAATGAGTGTTGGCGAACGTTGGAGGGCTGCCTTCACCTCCAGATACGTTATGCCGCCACCCGAACCAGGAGACGTTGCCCTGTCTATAACCAAGATCTTTTTGACATTTTTGAGTTCTTCGATTATTTCTTCTTTGGGGAAAGGCCTGAAACATCTGAGCTTCAACATCCCTATCTTGCGCCCCTTCTCCCTGTATTCGTCTACCATATCTCTTGCTACGCCCGCTACAGAGCCCATGACTACTACTGCCATCTCTGCATCATCGAGCTTATAGGCTTCCGTTAAACCGTGGTAGTCCCTGCCGAAAAGCTCAGAGTATTCCTTACAGGTCTCTCTGATGATTCCCTTTGCCGCCTCGAGCGCCATGAACTGCTGATACTTCAGACTATCGAAAAGGGAGGCCGAAAGAGCCGGTCCTCCCTGCATGATAGGGTACTTGGGATCTATGAAAGCGTGCTTTGGATTGTACGCGGGCAGGAAACGATCCACCGTCTCTTGGTCGGGAACCTCTACTAACTCATAGGAATGGGATAAACGAAACCCCTCAAGCACTACAAAACTGGGGAGAAGTACTCGTTCATCCTCACCTATCTTGTATGCCATAATTATGAAGTCGACAACCTCCTGGGCAGTTTCACAGTAAAACTGGAGAAAACTTGCGTCTCTTTCGGAGAGAGAATCGGAAAAATCCGATGCAAAAGTCTGGGGGGAACCGATGGCGCGACTGGTAACGGCCACAACTACGGGCAAGGCCATCCCTGAGGCCATCCAGAGCATCTCTTTCATATATGCTAAACCCTGAGCACAGGTGCACGTGAAGGCCCTGACCCCGGCCGCGGTTGCCCCGGCACAGATATTCATGGCACCCATCTCGGATTCCGCATTAACCGCCTCAGCGTCGAGTTCCCCTCTGTCAATCATGCTCGACAAAGCCTCTAAAACAAGTGAATTCGGTGTAATAGGATAAGCAGATACAACATCTACTCTGGAAAGCCTGACACCATGGGCTACGCTTTCAGAACCTGACAAATACATTTTCATGGCTTTTCCCTCTTCATTTCAATCGCATGTTTCGGACATTCATAGGCACAGATACCGCACCCTTTACAATATTCGAAGTCTATATCAATGTTATCCTTCTCCCATATGATACAGTTATCAGGACAGTACCAGTAACACAGCTTACAGTAATTGCACTTGGACTGGTCAATAATGGGTTTAAAGACCCTCCATCCACCGGTCTTGTAAGCTACAGAAGTTCCCGACTTATGAACAGATCCTCCTCTGATATATTCCTTTACCATCACTTTATTACCTCGTCATACGCTGCTTTAACGGCCTCTATATTGTTGTTAATAAGTTCTTCGGAGAATTTTTTCCCCAGTATTCGTCTCACTCCCTTTTCGACAGAATCGAGACTCACCAATCCTGAAACTCGTGCAAATGCCCCCAACATCGCAGTATTCGTTATAGGAGCCTTTAGTTTGTCTAGGGCGATAGACATTGCATCGACACAGAATGATGGGTTTTTAAACGTGAGATCAACAGGGGAATTAACGATGATCTTTCCATCACTCTTCAAGCCTGCTTCCAGGTTCACTCCGCCTACTATGGTGGAATCCAAAACGACCACATAATCGGGTTCGGTGATGAAGCCCCTCTCCGATATGGGTTTATCACCTATTCTGGCATATCCCTCCATAGGAGTACCTCTCCTATCCCAAGTCTGTCCCTGGGAAGACTGCCCAAACTTACCCTCTTCGGTCGCGGCTAGACATAACATGTGGGCAAAGGTAACCGCTCCTTGTCCACCTCTCCCGTGGATCCTTATTCTAATCATTCCTAAATTAACCCCTTTCTCTTCTAATTTTCCCTGCCAGTCTTCATCCGAGCGCTGAAAGACCTCGGTCCGCGAACCAAGGCGACTTCTTGACACATCTATCGTAAACCAAAAAACAGTGGTGTAGAGCAAACTCTACACCACCTTGAAATAGAATCGTTGAGACCTTTGAAAGGTTATGTTCCTTCTGAAAAGGTGTCCGCGAGTCTCAGTTCATCCCGATTTTATCGGGATTTGGGGAACCCGCCAGAGGCGGGGCAAAAAAACTAACGCTGAGGGGAAAATGGATACTTTTTGAAAGGTATCCATTTCTTAGCTGTTACGTTCAGCGTCCCACAGTACTGTAAAGTCCTCTTCATCTACATAATATCATCATGAACAGTTTTTTCAAGTCGACAGAATAGACGCTGTCTTCTGTACTCTCACCGTGATGTTACTAGATTACTTTTTCCTCCTTCAATTTGGCCACATCCTCTTTGGAAAGGTTTATCATGGAAGCATATATTTCCTCATTATGCTGACCAAGGAGGGGAGCCGGCCCGATTTTTACGTCTGATTTCGATAACTTGATGGGTGACCCAACGACAGCAAATTTACCCCTCGTGGGATGTTCGATCTCGGTAACCATACCCCTCTCTCGGAGATGAGGGTTATTCAAAAGCTCCGTCATGTCGAGAACCGCACCGCACGGGACACCTCTCTCAGCTAAGTAACTCATGGCCTCCATCTTCGCCCTCTTTGATGTCCACTCCTCGATCATGCCATCCACCGCATCGCAATTTGCACCCCTGATCAATGGATCGGCAAACCTTGGATCAGGGAGAGCATCTTCCCTTCCGATAGCCTTAAGGAGGTTTTCCCACAGGGGGTTGGTCAGAAGCCCTATAACTACGTACCCGTCTGTGGTCTTGTAGCTGTTCCACGGTGCTATCATCTTCGTCTTGTTACCGGTTCGCTCTATAGGCTTGCTGCCCATAACATAATAAAAGTTGTACACAGGCCTTAAGGTATTGAATATAGCGTCCTGCATAGCAACCTCAACCTCTTGGCCTTCACCGGTCTTCTCCCTTTGGTACAATGCACCCAGTATACCCACCGCGAGGTTGATCGCACCGATACTGTCGCCAAGCCCTGTCCCAACCTTGGTGGGAGGATTCTCAGGGTATCCCGTTACGCCCATCAGCCCACCGGCGGCCTGGGCAACTATATCAAAGCACGGATAATCTTTGTAAGGCCCGTACGTTCCGAATCCAGTAATGCATGCAGAGATGATCTTGGGGTTTACTTCCTTGAGCACCTTATAATCCAGACCGAGATTCTCCATGGTTCCGACGGTAAAGTTGTTAACTACTATGTCCGATTTCTTAACCAATTCCTTGAATATCCCTTTCCCTTTATCACTCTTTAGATCCAGGGTTATGCTCTTCTTGTTC
>JBDRGH010000259.1:0-9409 GCA_043818015.1 Pseudomonadota bacterium | reverse complement strand
GGCTTCGGGGCTCCATGAAACACCATCGGCACCATAAACCTCTTTAGCTATAGTGTCAACTCGGTCTCGCAGCTTCATCTCCAGTGGATAGAGAAATTTGAATTCGTTTTCTTCTTTGCAGGCATCCATTACAGTATCAGCCAGTTCTAGAGCACCTTCTCCGCCCATTTCCCAATGCCTGGATTCAGCACAACGTGCGCCTGCTGCCTCGGCTGCCTTTTTTACAATTGCAACCTCGGCATCAGTGTCGGTATAGAAACGGTTGATACAGACTACCGGATTAATACCAGACTTACGGATAGTGTTGATATGGTGAACCATATTCTCACATCCTTTTTCCACCAATGCCAGATTTTCTTTTGCGTACTCATCGGGAATGGCCTTACCGGCAACAACCTTGGGGCCTCCGCCGTGCATCTTGAGGGCTCGGATAGTAGAGGTCAAGACGGAAACATGGGGTTTCAACCCGCTGAATCGACATTTCACGTTCCAGAATTTCTCGAATCCAATATCGGCTGCAAAACCACTCTCTGTCACATGGTAGTCGAAGAGTTTCAAACCAACGCGGTCAGCGATGATGGAAGACTGGCCTACAGCAATGTTGGCAAACGGCCCGGCATGAACCATACAGGGCTGATATTCGGCAGTACACATAAGGGTTGGATTGATTGTATTGCGCATGAAGGCGGTCATAGCTCCTCCCACCTCCAGATCCCCGGTTGTAACAGGTTTACCGCTCTTATCAAAAGCTACAGTGATTTCATCGAGACGCTTTCTCAGATCTGCCAGATCCCTGATAACGGAAAGAATAGCCATACATTCCGAGCCCACAGCAATACCGAACTTCGATTGCATGGTAAACCCATCCATGGGACCGCCCAGACCGATAACGATATTTCTTAATGACTGGGCACAAAGGTCCATGATCCACCCCATCTCCACCCGGGTGGGATCGATATTGATACGCCGCATCCCGGTGAGCCTCTGGAGTTGTTCGTCATTGTAATTCCGCTCGTGCTGCATTCGAGCGGTCAATGCCACCATGGCAAGGTTGTGGGCGTTCATAATGTCGTTAATGTCCCCTGTCAGACCCAGGGAGAACTCGGTCATAGGGATGAGAAGGGCATTACCTCCACCGGCCGCCGTTCCCTTAACGTTCATGGTGGGGCCACCCGATGGTTGCCTGATACAGCCACCTACGTTTACACCGCGTTTCCCAAGTCCTTCCATCAAGCCCATTGAGGTGGTGCTTTTACCCTCGCCCAACGGGGTTGGTGTGATAGCTGTAACTTCGATGTACTTTCCATCCTGTTTGTCTTTCAGACGCTCGATGATTTTCAGAAAATCAAGCTTGGCCAATCTGCCCATAGGGAGTATCTCATCTTTTTCAAGCCCTAGTTTCTCTCTCCACTCATCCGGCGTTGGCATGTTTTTCTCTGCTGCTTCGGAAATCTGCCAGTCCGCCATTTCTACCGCATTGTAAGCCATTACGTAACGCCTCCTTTATATTTTTAAATAGACTCCTATTAATTTTTTCTACTTGATTTGATTAGTATAGATAGTAAGACATGAAAGGCAAAACAACAAATAGCTAGAAACACCCGCTCAAAGAGTAGGTGAGTGAGCGTTCATTCATCATTCGTGGAAAATTACCATAGCATTATCACATTGTCAAGAATCTTTTTAGGTATCTTTTTAGGTATTTTTCGAAGGATTTCACCGACTATATGGGAACGAAAAAAAGCTGTTCAGGGCTTTTGTGCTCGTCAGTCGGCGATGAACGTCTTTGTTCGTAGGTAATCATTTTTCACTATGGCAAACCTCCCTCTCGTCTTTCGCTTTCCCAAGAACCGAGAGCAATAAGGTGCTCACGAAGCTGAGACAGTGTCCTCCTCCTCGACGCCGTAATATTGAATTGATAGGCGTCCATGTTGTGCTAAAGAGACAGGAAAGAGCACACCTCGTTCCATTTACTGAGAAGATTGGCAAACGAGGACAAATTCACTGCTATTCGAAGTTGACAGATGACACCGAATTTCTTATACTTCAAATCGACTAAGAGGCCTTCTGTAAGGCGAGGTCTTTCTGCAGAATTTGCAGCAAAGCCGAAAGGAGACTGGAGCAACAAAAGGCTAGTTTGACCACGTTTTGTGCTTGAACGTCGCGATCGGGGGCAAGGCAGCAACATAACATAAATTACGAGGCTGAATCCATAGACAATTCCTCGGTTGAGTAACCGCTGGTTCTAAAGGCCAGAAGGTGAAAGTATGGGTTTCAAGGCGGTATTAACGATCTCCTTTTCCTATCCCGGGTTGCCTCATGATGAGGAAGCGTATAGCGAGAGAGGGATAGATTTCGTCAAGGCACCTTGCAACACAGAACAGGAAATCATTGCTGCAGCATCAGATGCTGATGCAGTATTGACGGTTCTTCAACCTTTCGGCAGGAAAGTAATCGAGAAACTCACCAGATGCAAGTTGATTCATTGCATAGGCATCGGGTACGATGGCATAGATGTCAAAGCGGCAACTGAATACGGTATTTGTGTTTCCACACCGGCAGATTACTGTCTTGAAGAGGTATCAGACCATACTATGGCCCTTATCCTGGCCTGTTCCAGAAAGATTGTGCGCTTAGATAAAGCGGTTAGATTGGGGAAATGGGATTCAGCGGAAAAGCGAGAGATCCGAACAGAATTATGGCCCCCCATGTTCAGACTAAGAGGACAAACCCTGGGCTTGATCGGCTTCGGCAACATCCCCCGCACCTTGGTTCATAAAGGAAAAGGCTTTGGCATGAGAGTGGTTGCCTTCGATCCCTATGTGGCTCCTGAAATAGGAGTGGAATACGGAGTGGAATTGGTGGAATTGGATTACTTACTTCGCACTTCAGATTATGTCTCCTGCCATGCTGCCCTAATTCCAGAAACTCAGCATCTTCTGGGTCTCGAGGAATTCAGGAAGATGAGGTCGACCGCCTATCTTATAAATACTGCCCGAGGAGGCATTATTGACGAGAAAGCCTTATGCACGGCTCTTTCTCGGGGTTACATAGCTGGAGCGGGATTGGATGTCCTGGAGATAGAGATGGTTGCGGCTGACCATCCTCTCCTTGAGTTCGACAACGTTATTTTAACTCCTCATTCTGCCCACTATTCGGAGTATTCCGCTTTGGAGATAAGGCGACGGCCTTTTGAGGAGATGGCCCGCGTGATTGATGGGAAGTGGCCTCGCTGCCTTTTGAACCCGGAGGTTAAGGAGAAATTTGTCCTAAGATGGGGCGAGATGGAAGAGGAGATTCCATAGCGATCTGAGTGTCTCAGATAAGAAGATTTTCCTGAAGGTGACAGCACCGCTACTACGCATATCATTTCGACCCGTTGGGTTGGTTATTACGATGCTCACCTTTCTTGGCCTCCCATGAGCACCTGTAATGAGAGTGCTCGCTGGGGTCTTGATTGGAGTTGTGGGGGCTCACCTGTCGTAGGTTAAAGCCCCAAAGTTACAGCGTCGCTTCCAGTTTTTGTTCTTGACAATTCTCGGCCAATATCCTATTTATTGAACTTGATAATGTCGAAATCCAAGAGATTTCTGCCCATGGCTTCTGTTCTTTAAGGTGAGGTGAAAGGATAGATGGCGCTTATTATCCAAAAATACGGTGGTACCTCGGTAGGCAATGTAGCAAAGATCAAGGATGTGGCACGGCGGGTAAAGAAGGCCCAGCAAGATGGAAACGACGTGGTTGTGGTTGTGTCTGCCATGGGGGGAGAGACGGATCGGCTTCTGGACCTGACGACGCATATCACAGACCGACCCGATGAAAGAGAACAGGATACGCTCGTCTCTACAGGGGAACAGGTGAGTACTTCTCTGCTTGCTATTGCCTTGAAATCCCTCGGGGTAAATGCCAGGTCCTTGTTGGCTCATCAGGTCAAGATACAAACAGACAGCGCGTTCGGGAAGGCACGGATCCTGAAGATCGATTCGGAGGCGATATTGAAGGAGCTTAAGGATGGAAAGGTTGTGGTAATTGCTGGGTTTCAGGGTGTTGATGCCATGGGGAATATAACCACTTTAGGGCGAGGGGGCTCCGATACGACTGCCGTTGCGGTTGCAGCTGCCCTGAGGGCTGACCGTTGTGAGATATATACTGATGTGGAGGGCGTCTTTACCACCGATCCAAATATCTGTGTAGATGCTAGACGGCTGGATAGAATATCTTACGATGAAATGCTGGAAATGGCGAGTCTAGGAGCAAAGGTGCTTCAAACCAGGTCGGTGCAGTTTGCCAAAAAGTATCAAGTACCGATTCATGTCAAGTCTACCTTCAAAGACGGTATAGGTACTATTGTAACCAGGGAGGAAAGGGACATGGAGGGTGTAGTTGTTTCAGGGGTAGCCTATGATAAGGATGAGGCCAAGATCACGGTTACAAAAGTGCCGGATACGCCCGGCATAGCCTCGAAGCTATTTACCCCTGTATCAGAAGCCAATATTGTCGTAGACATGATAATCCAGAATGTAGGAACGGATGGTCTTACCGATTTGACCTTTACCGTCCCCAAGGCCGATTTTAGAAAGGCCCTTGAATTGGTTAAAGTTACTGCCAGTGAGATCAAGGCCCAAGATGTGTTAGGGGATCCTAATATTGCAAAGATTTCTATTGTTGGGGTGGGTATGCGAAGTCACTGTGGGGTTGCCTCTAAGATGTTTACGGCCCTTGCTAAGGAGGGCATAAATATCATGATGATAAGCACTTCAGAGATTAAGATCTCCTGTGTGATCGAATCGAAATATACAGAACTGGCTGTGAGGGTCCTCCACGATGCTTTTGGCTTAGGAGAGAAGAAGGGGCTGGAAGATGAGGCTGGTCAAAATATATGATACTACCCTGAGGGATGGAACCCAGGCTGAAGACGTATCCTTTTCGGTTGAGGACAAGATTAAGATTGCTGAAAAACTGGATGAGCTGGGAATTCACTATATCGAGGCTGGGTGGCCAGGTTCGAACCCCAAAGATATACAGTTCTTCAGGAATATTGAGCATATTAGTCTTCGCCATGCTAAAATCGTTGCCTTTGGCAGTACGGCCAGAGCGGGCACTCCTCCTGAAAAGGATCGGAATATAAAAGCCCTCGTTTATTCTCACAGTCCTGTGGTCACCATAGTTGGTAAGACATGGGACCTGCATGTAAGGGATGCTTTGAGGATCTCTCTCGATGAGAACTTGGATCTTATCCATGATTCACTAGAATTTCTGAAGTCAAGGATCCCGGAGGTCTTTTTCGATGCTGAGCATTTTTTCGATGGTTATAAGGCTAATCCGGAATATGCGTTAAAGGCCCTCCAAGCAGCAGCGGATATTAAGGTTGACTGCATTATTCTGTGCGATACGAATGGGGGGACGATGCCTCACGAGATACAGAATATCATAGAAGAGGTTCGAAAGAAAATCAAGATACCACTAGGAATTCACACTCACAACGACTCGGACATGGCGGTAGCCAATGCCATAATTGCGGTCCAATCCGGGGTCGAACAGGTCCAGGGTACTATCAATGGCTATGGCGAGCGGTGTGGGAATGCGAACCTCTGTTCATTGGTTCCCAATCTGAAACTAAAATTGAACATCGACTGTATATCCGATGAACAGATGAGAAAACTCAGAGAGGTATCGCGATTTATCAATGAAATGGCTAACCTCCAATCGAATAAACACCAGCCATATGTGGGAGACTCGGCCTTTGCCCATAAAGGGGGAATACATGTTAGTGCTGTGAAAAGGAACCCCGAGACCTACGAGCATATCAGGCCAGAATTAGTAGGAAGTAAGCAACGTATTTTGATTTCAGATCTCTCCGGCAAGAGCAATATCATATCCAAGGCTTCTGAGTTCAATATTGACCTCAGAGAGAATAGCCCGGTCACCCTCGAGATCTTGAAAAATATGAAGGAGTTGGAAAACGAAGGATATCAGTTTGAAGGGGCGGAAGCATCTTTTGAGATTCTTATGAAGAAGGCATTGGGAACCAAGAGGAAGTACTTTGATTTAATGAGCTTTCGTGTGATAGATGAAAAGGAGAAAGAGGACTCTCCGCCTTTCTCTGAAGCCACGATAATGGTTAAGGTGGGTGGTACAATTGAACATACAGCCGCTGTGGGGAACGGCCCTGTTAATGCCTTGGATAATGCACTCAGAAAAGCCTTGGAACGATTCTACCCAGAACTCAAGGAGATGGAGTTGATAGACTACAAGGTGAGGGTTCTCTCTACTGGAGAAGGCACGGCGGCTAGAGTTAGGGTTCTAATAGAATCGGGCGACAAAGAGGATAAATGGGGTACGGTAGGTGTTTCTCACAATATCATAGAAGCCAGTTGGCAGGCCTTGGTGGATAGTATAGAGTACAAGCTACTGAAAGACCATAAGGATGGATAATACGGCTTGAGATATCCTGGAAGAGATCAGCAACTCATTATCTTTTTTTGCGCCTTGCTCTTAATCGTTGCTTATTTTCTTCATGGACCGTACACCGCCGGACCGGGGAATAATCTGGTAGTCAATAATGAGAAAGAAGGGATTTATATTGAAGTTAGCGGAGACGTAAGGATTCCCGGCATATATAAATTCTGTGGGGAGGTGTCCGTGTGCGATGCCATTGAGAGGGCTGGAAGCCTCACGGATAGTTTGATTATTGACGAAGCCTCTCGATCCGTCAGACTGGAGAATGGAGAACGGGTCAGGTGCGATAGAATAACAGAAGAGACGGTACGGGTATTTTTGGAGAAAATGGAGCTAGAGAAGCGCATGATCCTCTCCATTCCGGTAGATATAAATACGGCAACCGAGGAGGAACTGTTAGCAATCCCCGGTTTAGGGCCAAAGATCGTCCTCGGGATTATCGAGTACCGCAATAACAACGGCAGGTTTGCTGCCATAGAGGAACTTAGGAGTATTAAGGGTATTGGTAGGCTTAGGTATGAGACGATAAAGGACTATTTTGTTGTCAACAGGGTTGATGTCTCATGATGGTCGATCGTAGTTCGAAAAAGGCATTATGTGAGTTGCTACAGACCCGGTTGGAGATGGTGGTTGTTTCTCTCCCTGGGGTTAGCATGGGGTCTTTCGCAGGACACTCTGTGAAGTTATTGATGAATTGGGCGTTCAAGGGGAGACGATCTGCATCGCGGGAGTTAGTTCCCATGCTATGATGTTATTCAGTACGAATGTGGATTTCGTTGAGACCCTCCACAGCCGGGGCCCCGCTGTAGGAGAGGGTGTGAAAAGAGGTTTAAACTGAAAAGGAGGATGATAGATAATGGAGGAGATACTCGATAAGTTGATGGGTGTAGCGGAATCACCGTATAGAGAAGTGAAGGCATGGAAGGACAAAGGTGGCAAGAAGGTTATAGGGCATTTCTTAACAGATGTTCCAGAGGAGCTGATCCACGCAGCAGGCTTTCTTCCAGCGTCTATAATAGGCTCCAATGAAAAGGTATCGAAGGCTGAATCTTATGTTCAGGACTTTGCCTGCTCCCTTGTGAAGAGTACTCTGGAGCTCGCCTTAAATGGAGATCTGGACTTCCTTGATGGCGTGATCGTACCTCACATCTGTGACTCAACGAGGTCGTTCCCCCTCATCTGGGAAATTCACGCATCGCCCCCTTTCTTCGATTATCTCCGTTTCCCCAAGAAGATGACCGACCCAAGGGCGCGGGGTTACCTGGTAAAGGAATTGGGAAGACTAAGGGGTGAATTGGAGAGGTTATCGGGGGCTGACGTCTCCGATGATACCTTGAGGAATAGCATACGACTATATAACAGCAACAGAGAGCTTCTCAGGACCATCTATGATCTGAGGAAGGAGACTCCCGCTTTACTCAGTGCTTTTCAGGTTTTTAGTATTATTAAGTCTTCCATGTTCTTGCCCAAGGAGGAACACAATGACTTACTTTCTCGCCTTATTCCGGAACTGGAAGCTGCAAAGGAGCAGAAACCAGTTCATGATGGTCGTATCAAACTCTTTCTTTCCGGTAAACTCTGGGAACCTCCCCAGATTCTGGATGTGATTGAGGGGATAGGAGCTTTAATTGTGGGTGATGATCTGTTTATAGGTTCAAGGTATATCAACAAAGACGTTTCATTAGACGGTGACCCTATCGAAGCCTTAGCCGACAGGCAGATCAATATGATACCTTTTGGTGGATTCTTTTATCCTCAGAATGAGAGATTGACGTTTTTGTTGGAAATGGTAAGGAAGAACAGGGCTGATGGCGTCATCTTTCTACATTCAAAGTTTTGTGAGACGCTGTCGTATGACTACCCTGATTTGAAGAAACAACTGGAAGTCGAAGGTATCCCCAGCCTAATGCTCGAAACCGAACTACAGACTACCTCATTGGAGCAGGCGAGGACACGACTTCAGGCTTTTGCCGAGATGTTAGGAGGTAATTGAAAATGAAGAATGGAGATAGAATTGAAACGTTGGGTCTCTTGAATGACATTAGTGCCAAATACTGGGTAGATGCAAAGATGGCTCACCAGAACAACAAAAAGATAGCCTATGTCAATGCCACTTTTCCCGTGGAAGTACTGTATGCCATGGATGTTATACCTGTCTACCCTGAGAATCACTCGGTGGCCATAGAGGCAAGAAAGCAATCTGTTGAACTTACCCAGGTTGCCGAGGCTGCAGGGTATCCTATGGGTATGTGTAGTTATGCCTTGTGTGACATCGGTTCTGTCTTGTCGGGCAAAAGCCCTATTGGCGGGCTTCCGAAGCCTGATTTCCTGGTTCATTGCAACGCTCAGTGTGATCATATTACCAAATGGTTTGAGGTGCTGAGCAGGCATTACGATGTCCCCTTTTTCCTTCTCGATGGTGTCTATTTGAAAGACGAACTCGATAAGGATTCAGTGGACTATTTCAACGTACAATTGCAGGACCTCATGGTGTTCCTTGAGGAGCAGACGGGCAACCCCTTCGACATAGATCGACTTAGGGAGGTTCTTGCGATTTCTCAGAGGACGTGCGACTTTTGGAATGCCATTATGGGTTCTGCGGCCAATGTCCCTGCACCGCTAACATTCTTCGATCAGCTGATAGCAATGGCCCCCATAGTTACCCAAAGGGGGACGAAGGTTGCCATGGAATATTACGAAAAATTGAAGGCGGAGATAGACGAGAGGGTAAGAAATAAAATTGCCTCCATTCCCGGTGAGAGGTTTAGGCTTTACTGGGATAACCTGCCAGTTTGGTACAAGCTCCGAGGGTTATCAGAGTTCCTGGCATCGTACAAAGCTTGCGTTGTTACCGCCCTCTATACCGATACGTGGGGGTATAATTTCGATGCCACTGATCCACTAAGGACGTTGGCAGAGAATTATCTCCCGCTCTATATCAACATGGGGG
>JBDRGH010000258.1:0-6542 GCA_043818015.1 Pseudomonadota bacterium | reverse complement strand
TTCTTCAACGATCATGTCTTCCAAGGTGATTTCAGTAGCCTCTGCTATAATCTCTGTTCTCCTGTCATCACCATACCTCTTCTTTAGTGCTTCTAGCTCCTCCACAATGATATCCAAGACAAGCCTTTCGTTTTCCAATATCTGCTTCAACTTCTCTATTAGCTTTATGGTTTCCAGGTACTCTTCGATGATCTTTTCTTGTTCTAATGCAGTCAGTCTTTGTAGCCTCATATCCAAAATTGCCTGAGCTTGGAGATCGGATAGAGAAAACCTGCTCATAAGACCTTCCTTAGCAACATTCGGATTTGCTGAGGACTTGATAAGGGCAATAACTTCATCCAGGTTTTCTAAGGCAATCCTTAACCCCTCGAGAACATGTGCCCTGCTCTCCGCCTTCTTTAGGTCGAAAGAAGTTCTTCTTGTTACAACCTCTTTGCGGTGACTTAGAAAATGGTGGAGAACCTCTCTCAAATTCAAGAGCTTTGGTTGCCCCGCAACAATGGCCAGGATTATTATCCCGAAGGAGACCTGCATTTGCGTGTGTTGATAGAGTTGGTTAAGGATAACCTTTGCAATTTCATCCCGTTTTAATTCAATGACGACCCTTATTCCTTCTCTGTCTGATTCGTCTCTGAGTTCTGAAATTCCCTCTATCTTCTTTTTTCTTGATAGCTCGGCTATATTTTCGATCAGCCTTGCTTTATTCACTTGGTAAGGGAGTTCTGAAATCACAATGCTTTCCTTACTACCTTCCCTAGTCCTTTCGATGTTCGCTCTAGCTCTGATACGGATTATTCCCCTTCCGGTTTCGTAAGCTGCTCTTATACCACTCTTCCCACAGATGAATCCTGCGGTGGGGAAATCAGGGCCGGGAATTATCTCCATTAAGTCGTCGATGCTGATATCTGGGTCACGTATCATGGCAATGATTGCATCTATTACCTCTCCCAGGTTATGGGGCGGTATATTGGTGGCCATTCCGACAGCAATTCCCGAAGAACCGCTGACCAAGAGATTCGGGAACTTGGATGGTAGAACCGTCGGTTCCGTAAAAGAGTTATCGTAATTGGGGACAAAATCCACGGTCTCTTTTTCCAAATCTGCCAGAAGTTCTGAGGTCAATCGGACCATTCTGATCTCTGTGTATCTCATGGCTGCCGGCGGGTCTCCATCGACAGAACCGAAATTTCCCTGCCCACCAATCAAGGGATATCGCATCGAAAAATCCTGTGCCATTCTAACTATAGTATCGTACACGGCCGCGTCGCCATGGGGATGGTACTTACCGATAACATCACCGACAATCCTGGCAGATTTCTTGTAAGGCTTATTCCAATCATTGCCCATGTTATTCATGACATAGAGAATTCTACGGTGAACTGGTTTTAGACCGTCTCTGAGGTCAGGCAGGGCCCTGCCAACGATGACACTCATTGCATAATCCATATAGGATTTTTTTAGTTCATCTTCGATACTTACGGGTATCTTATGGGATTCTAAATACATATGCTCCTCAGGGATTCTTTCTGGTAAAAGTTCAACGGTGAGGGAGACCAGGGAAAAATAGTATTAGGTAAAGTTGCCTAACAAATTGTGGATTGGCTCACGTATGATCTTGTTTTGGGTGAAGGCTCTGGGGCTTTAGCTGTGGCCTGTTTTGTTATATGTCTAAATTCTTGACGTCCAACGCATGAGTATAGATGAATTCCCGTCTGGGTTCAACCTGGTCTCCCATCAAAATGGTAAAGAGGGCATCTGCCTCTACGGTATCTTCTATCTTCACCTGGAGTAAAGTCCTTGTCTCAGGGTTCATTGTGGTTTCCCAGAGCTGATCTGGATTCATCTCTCCCAATCCTTTGTATCTCTGAATTTCATAACCCTTTTTTGCTACCGAAAAGATATGATCAACTACCTCCTCTAAGTTCCTCACCTCAAACCTGCTTCCATCGTGTTGGATAGTGAGGGGTGACTGGCCTGTGACCCCGAAGCTCCTGTATAACTTTCGTAATTCTTCAAATTCTGGAGAATTCAAAAGGTTAAAATCTATTACTGTCTTTATTGGTGATCCGTTCTCCCACGAAGTGCAATGAATCTTAAGACAACCGTGTTCGATGTCCTCTAATAGTTGAAATTCGATTCGGGGTGCGCCGGGTTGGTTCATGCTGATACGGGTCTCAAGGTCACGGAAGATGCACGTGAGCTTTTCGTGATCCTTTAGCGTCTCCTTTGTAAAGTCACTAATCTGAGTCAAGGCGTTGATTACGCCCCTACTTTTTCTTTTTTTCTCAACCTTTTCTAAAATCTTCTTGTACCTAATCACCTTTTTCATCAAATTTGTCAGTCGCCGACCAGAGATGGGGGCTTGTGCTTCATTGATCATCAGTACCACATTCTCTGCTCCAGACTCTAAGAGGTAATCCTCCATGGAGGCTTCGTCCTTGATATATCTATGCTCCTTCCCTTTCTTTACTCTAAATAGTGGGGGTTGGGCGATATACAGATACCCTCTTTCAATGAGGTCGGGCATTTGGCGATAAAAAAAGGTCAGGAGCAGTGTCCGAATATGAGAACCATCGACATCAGCATCAGTCATGATTATGATATTGTGGTAACGGAGTTTGGTTGGGTCATAATCTACCCTCCCTATTCCTGTGCCCAAAGCGGTAACCAGGGTTTTTATCTCTTGGCTTTCCAGCATCTTGTCAAATCTGGCTTTTTCAACATTCAATATCTTCCCCCTCAAAGGCAGAATGGCCTGGTTTCTGCGATCCCTTCCCTGTTTTGCAGATCCTCCCGCAGATTCCCCTTCTACGAGATAGAGCTCGCTTCTGCCTGGGTCCTTTTCCTGACAATCGGCCAATTTGCCAGGTAATGAGCTAACCTCAAGGGCATTTTTTCGCCGAACCAATTCTCTAGCTTTCTTAGCCGCCTCGCGTGCCCTAGCTGCCTCTACAGCCTTGGTTAGAATTTTCTTGGCGACGGTGGGATTTTCTTCCAAATAGGCGCCAAGCTTCTCATTGACAAACCCCTCCACGAGACCTTTAACTTCACTATTGCCCAGTTTGGTTTTGGTCTGGCCTTCAAACTGGGGAGATGGAACCTTAATACTCAAGACGGCGGTCAACCCCTCTCTGATATCCTCACCACTGATACTCTCCTTGAGACTCTTCGTTAATTGGTTATTGATGGCATAGGAATTAACCGTACGGGTTAGGGCTGCTTTGAAGCCGCTTAGATGCGTTCCTCCTTCGGACGTATTGATTGTATTAACGAATGAGAAGATGTTTTCAGTATAACCATCGTTATACTGGAAGGCGATTTCTATGGAAACGCCTTCGTTCTCCCCTTCAAAGTATGTGGTTTTGGGATGGATGACGCTTTTGTTTTTATTTAAGTGTTCAACAAAGGATACGATGCCACCTTTGTAATGGAATTCGTGTTTCTTCTCGGACATTTCGTCTTCAATAGAAATATGGGTTCCTTTGTTCAGAAACGACAACTCACGAAATCTTTGGGACAGGGTATCAAAACTGAACTCCACAGTTTCAAAAATCTCGGGGTCGGGTCTAAAGGTGATCTTTGTGCCCGTCCGTTTGGTTTTCCCTGTCGCCTCTAGTTTGGTCTTAGGCTTGCCCCTTTCGTAGAGCTGGTGGTACACTTCACCATCTCGTCTGATTTCCAAGTCCAAATACTCGGAGAGGGCATTTACGACAGATATCCCTACTCCGTGTAGCCCTCCGGATACTTTATAGGCTTCGTGGTCAAATTTCCCCCCTGAGTGAAGTGTAGTCATCACCACCTCTGCGGCGGGCTTTCTTTTTGTCTTATGGGTGTCAACGGGGATTCCTCTGCCATTGTCTTCAACGGTGATACTGTTGTCTACATGTATGATAGTATCTATCCTGTTGCAATATCCAGCCAAGGCTTCGTCGATGCTATTGTCAACGACCTCGAAGACAAGGTGATGGAGGCCTCTACTTCCTGTCGATCCGATGTACATTGCAGGCCTTTTTCTGACACCCTCAAGTCCTTCCAAGACCTTGATTTTATCGGCGTTATAAGTACTGGTCATCTCTCGGTATCTGATCGCCTCCTCTTAATTATTTTGCTTTGATACGGAGTAGTGTACAATATAATGTACTAAAAGTAAACTAAAATACCATATATAGTAGATGAAGGAAATAGGCTCCTTTGCAATGAAGTTGAAGAACGAGAATTGAGAGGTCCCTACCCACGATGCAAATGATTTTACCGTCTCGTTAACATTTCTATAATTCTGTCTAGATCCTCCAGGGAGTAAAACTCGATCTCTATTTTTCCCCTCCCCCCTTTTCTAGTGACTACTTTTACCTGGGTTCCCAAGCGTCTTACAAGCTCATTTCTAATGGATTCTAAGTGGATATCCTTCTGCTTTTCTATTAGCTTATGCTTTTTCTCCCCTTTTAATCGTCTTACCAGGTTCTCTGTTTGCCTAACAGAGAACCCTCGCTTTAGAACTTGTCTATAAGCCTCTCTCTGTTTGGCGGCGGTTTCCAAGCTCAAGAATGCCCTTGCGTGTCCCATAGTAATGTTGTTTGTTACAAGAGCGTCACGTATCTCCGGGGAGAGTCTTAGCAAGCGCAGGTAGTTGGTAATGGTGGACCTATTCTTCCCCAGTCTTTTTGCGATCTCTTCTTGGGTCAAATTGGATTCCTCTACAAGTCGTTTATACGCCTGCGCCTCTTCCAGGGCATTGAGATCCTCTCTTTGTATATTCTCAACGAGAGAAAGCTCGAGGACTTCGGTATCGGAAACTTTCCTTATGATTACGGGAACTTCTTTAATACCAGCTCTCTTGGCAGCACGCCATCTTCTCTCCCCCGCGATTAGTTCGTAACCGTCTTCAATCTGTCTAACAATTAACGGCTGAATAATTCCCTTCTCTTTTATCGACGCAACGAGATCGTCTGTTCTCTCGTCGTGAAATTGTTTTCTCGGCTGGAATTTATTCGGCGTAATATCTTCCACCTTGCAGTATACATAGCTGTCTTTATCATCAGCGAGTTGGGTGATATCTGGTATTAATGCACCTAACCCCTTGCCTAATGCGGTCCGTTTGGTCAATGTTTGGTCCTTCCGTTATTCATGATTTCTTGCGCCAATCGTAAATAGCTCTTTGCGCCTTTACAGTTTATGTCATAGAGTAAAATTGGTTTGCCAAAGCTTGGGCATTCGGCCAACTTCACATTTCTAGGTATAATGACATTAAAGACCTTCTCCTTGAAATATTTCTTGACCTCTTCGAGAACCTGTCGGGACAGGTTATTTCGGCTATCAAACATAGTCAACAGAAATCCTTCGATTTCCAGCCTGGGATTTAAACCCTTTTTGACGAGCCTCACCGTGCTCAAAAGACTACTCAGTCCTTCGAGTGCATAATATTCACACTGTACAGGAATTAGGATTGAGTTAGCGGCTGCGAGAGAATTGAGGGTTAGTAGGCCCAAGGACGGTGGGCAGTCGATGATGATGTAATCATACCTGTCTTCTATTTTTTGTATGATCTGACAAAGTCTTAACTCCCTTGAAGGAAGATCGATTAATTCAATCTCGGCTCCGATGAGATCGAAATTTGAGGGAACTATGTCGAGAAATGCCAGTTCTGTGTTTTTTATGACGTCTTCAATACCTTTCTGATCCATGAGAACATGATAGATATTCTCTTTGATCTCATCGCTTGTAAGACCAAGCCCACTACCAGTGTTGCCTTGAGGGTCTATATCGACTAGAAGCGTGCGTCGTTCGGCCACCGCTAGAGAAGCCGCCAGGTTAACGGCAGTAGTGGTTTTTCCTACCCCTCCTTTTTGATTGGCTATACAGATAACTCTTCTCATCATTTTTCGTAGACAGGTTTAGGGTCCTTCGAGAATAACTTCATGAATTGACCTTAACTAGTATAAGTATAGAATCAAAACATATAACGTTACAAGTATACCACAGACCGCCTCTTTTGAAAAGAGAAAAGCGATGTTTCACGTGAAACTTTTCCATGTTTGTGGACGGTCTGAATCTTTTGCTTGGAGCGGTTTAGAGGGCTATCAAATTGTAGGAAAGGTGGGAACTCTTTTCGCCTAATTGGAGGGAACAGAACATTTGGCCTCCAGGGGGGTTGGGATTCCTTGCAGCGAGTCCTAGAACAGGTGTTTCCCGAGTTTCTGACGAAGTATTTTCGGAACAGCATGATGTCATTACTAATCTGGCATTATTTACGTGAACCCCTTTATCCCTTCGCTCACTGCTTCCGCAGTGACCCTTTCCGGGTTCCCAGGTGGGGAATACTTTCCCCTTCCAGCCTCTTCGGGCTGGCTTTCCCCTTCCGTTCGGCTGAGCTCACGGCCGAAGCCCGCTCACCCTCGATGGGACCCCACTGCGGGAGCAAATTTCGCCCAGAGACAAAGGGGTTCACTGAAAATTCGGGAAACTCCAGTAAGGATGTATATGTAGCCGTTTTTCCGTAATCCTCAAAATTGGGGGGGGGCAAAGAGGAAGAGGCCCCTTTTAGG
>JBDRGH010000257.1:0-2295 GCA_043818015.1 Pseudomonadota bacterium | reverse complement strand
CAAAGGAAACCCACCTCAGGGGATTTGATCCAGGGGAATTTGTTCTGTTCGCCGCGGGGGGGGCCGGTCCTGTACATTGCTGTGGCTTCGGTTTCCACAGCGGAGTGAATCGAATTACTGTGCTCCCATTTTCGGCCATGTATTGTACTCTCGGCTCTTCGGGAATGGATGTTACCCACATCTATGAGCAGTCAAGGGGTATCATCATGCTCAAGCCTCAAAACAAAGCCTACTTGGAGGATTATTCTGAGTTTAACAAGTTAGTAAAGGAACTTCAGGGAAGGGCGATTGTGGATATCAGGGCTGAGGGTTTTTCTCCAGAGGAATTAATATTCCGGCTCGAATTGGAAATGAAATTTGGGGGACAGGTCCACACCGTAAGGGTTAATTCACCTCGTCTCGAATTGCAGGGCGAAGAGGATGTGAAAGCAGTCTGTGACGCTTTCTTAAAAGAATTCAGTGAAGTCTATGGGCAATTGGCAATGTACATTGAAGGGGGTATTGAAATCCAAGGGTTCATCTTGCACGGTGTCTTATCTAGGCCCAAAATTGAGCTACCTACCTATCCGATGGCCAATAAAAAGGTTGCCAAAGACGCGTTTAAAGGTAAAAGGATGGTTTACTGGGAGGAATACAAAAAATTTCATAGCACGTTGGTTATCGAGCAGATCTATCTTAAACCGGGTAATGTTATAGAAGGACCTGCAATTATAGAATCAAGAAATACTAACGTGGTGTTACCTCCAGGGGCCAGAATAACGGTTGATAAGCTCCTGAACATGCAAATAGAGAGGTTAGGATAAATTCACATTTTATCGCAGGCTTATGAGGCTGCTGGCAACGATCGGCTGAGAGGAGAAAAGCTGTGTATCCGGAGTTTGATACATTAATCAATTGGATCCATGTAGAACCACCAACCCCAGATGAAATCGACTGCATGAAGCTATTGGAAAAGGGTGATCTCGAGATCTATTCTGAAAGAATAACCCAATTCCTATCAGAAGCCTATATTATCTTTGAGCGAATAGGTATCGGCATGATGATTCGCTCCGGAGACTGTGTGGTAGGACTTTATACTGCAAGTGGTGACCTAGTAACCTGTAGCACGGGGCTTCTGATGCATGCCATATGGCCTCAGCTTGTCCTTAAATGGATGATCGAAAACTATGTTAAAAACTCGAATTCAAATGTGAAACCGCGAGAAGGGGATATTTATTATTGTAATGAAACGCTTTATGGTGGGGTACACGGCCCTGATCAAACGGCCATCATGCCAATATTTAACAATGAGGAATTGATTGGCTGGGCATTAACTGCTGTCCACACTCCTGAAACGGGTGCCGTTACGCCGGGTGGTATGCCACTGGCGGCCCTCAACAGATTTTATGAAGGCCTAAGACTACCTCCGATCAAAATCGGTGAAAACTATGAGCTGCGTGACGATATGATGGAATTAATTGCTAACTATATGATAAGGGCCTCCCGTGAATCTGCTAACGACATAAGGGCGAGAGCGGCTGGGTGCCGACGGCTTGAAATTAGAGTCAAGGAGTTTGCCAGGGAGAAGGGCAATTCATTCGTTAAAGGGCTGATGCGCAAAATGATTGCCATTGGTGAGGAAGCAGCCAAGAAACGGGTGGAAAGCTGGAATGATGGTATTTACAGAGCGGTCACCTTTTTAGATCACGTGGGCAAAGAGGAAGGCCTGCTGCGGTGTTACATTACTGCGACCAAGAAGGGAGATGTGATATCCTTTGATTTTACAGGGAGTTCTCCTGAACACGACGCCGGATCCTACCTTGCCTTCCCTCACGTTGCTATAGCCCACACTGCCATTTATATCCTGCAATACATTTTCCATGACGTGCCTATCGGGACTGCCGCCTATTCGCAGATGAGGTGGTATATTCCTAAAGGCTGTATCTTTAATGCCGATCCTATGGCGCCAACATCTCGTGCTCCTTCTGTTTGCGCATTTGTGTTTAACACTTTTTATCAACTCTTCGCTAAGATTATGTTCGATAGTGAACAGCGATCGCAGATCATTGCTGCGGCCGGGCTCGGTTCAGGATCCAATATCGCTGGAGTCAACCAGAAGGGAGTCCGTATATCCGATCTGCTTAATTATCCGTTTAATACGGAAGGCCAGGGTGCCAGATATGATTTAGATGGCTGCGACTCAAATTCCTTTGTTTTCTCACCGGTTTCTCGTGGGTTGGATGCCGAGGAAACCGAAACGGAAATGCCTCTTCTTCATCTATATCAGCATCACCGCAAGGATAGCTGTGGATTTGG
>JBDRGH010000256.1:0-4686 GCA_043818015.1 Pseudomonadota bacterium | reverse complement strand
TGATATATTTGAAACTCGTTCGCTCCCAATGTGAGATCGCCTTCCTGGAGGTAGAAATCAATCGTGAGGTGCGGCATCTCCAACCCGAACATCTTATACATTCGCGCCCCGATTCCCTGCATAAATCTGTCTTCCTCTCTGTGAATCGCCATTTTCACGTTATTGTTAGCAAAAACCTGGTTCCCTTCAAAATGATCTGGATGGGCATGGGTACTGATTACGAGCTTAATCCCCTCGGGGTCGATCCCATCTTTCTCCATGAGGGAGATCAGATTACCGACACGGTGCTTATGGCCCGTATCGATAAGAGTCGGTACTTTACCCCCTATGTAGTAGCTATTGCAATTGTTTTCTGTCATACTCGTCCATGGATAGTAGTAGAGGTTATCTTCCAGCTTCATCAGTTATTCTCCTGTTTCGCGATAAAGAGTAAACGTCTTTCTAAATGCATTTGGTTCTTCTCCCATTTTGTTGGTGAAAAGGATTCCTCACTCGAATCCCTGACTCCTTGGCCCCTTGAACCCTCTTAATCCATCAACTAATTTGGAGATGATATATGCATTTTTAATATAAGGTAGGAAACCCAAAAAATCAATTACTTAATGGCAATTGCATAAGAAGAGACATATTAATATTGAATATAGTTAAACAAGTTATCCCTTTAAATATCGAAGGATTAATTTTGCTCAACGGGAGGCCAGATAAGAAGCTATTGGAACGAGCTGTGGTTTATTGAAGTGTAGATATGTAAACGCTATCTACACTTTTTGGGGGGTAGTGAGGATAGAAGATTAATAGCAGATATATGCACACAGGGTTAAATATTTTAACCACAACATGTAGGGGGTGCCTATTATGGAGGGATTATTTCAAATTGCCTCATTACCCTGAGCCTCATTCCATCTCAGCGCCCCCACGCCTTTGTGTTGCAACTTTAAGGCACTTTTCGGGCTAAGGTTTCTCAGACTCGATCTTGAATTCCCATTTGCAAGCAATCTCATCCTTGCTTTCTCGAGGGGGCAGTTTCAGGCTTTTCGTTTTTATGTTGGCATTGAAGTGACGGGTATGTTTACGGAAATACCTATCGTCCGTTTCACACAAGAACTTTAGCCTTCCAGGCCAGTTGTGCCTCTCACAAGAATCCAACGCCGGGCAGCGCGTGAAAGTGATTGTGCCATATTCCTTATTCTTCAGGTCACATTCAATATCGCAAACACCGCCAATTGCTGGGTTAACCTGTTGGAATTTAAAGAAAGCTTCGAGATCATTTCCGTCGATCTTCATCGTTTTCCCAATCCAACGAAGCTCTCTTGGCACCATATCTGCCCAAACCTTATGGTTCACCTCGTTAGTCGCTTCTTCACCGAGTATCTCTTTGATGTAGTTATACCAATGCCCGTCAAGGCCTGCGAGAAGCCTACATGTTGCGTACCAAAGCGATACAAGCGTATCTTTTGAGAATTCCTCAAGTTTCAGGTTAGGATTAAACTCACCGCTATAGTCTTTTAGCTCTTCCATTTTAACCTCCTTTGTTAATATTATTGTATCCTTAAGTGTGATTAAGAAAGTGTTAGAAGCAGGGAATTTTAATAAAAAGAGTTCTCAATGTTTTTTGCAAAGTGAAAAACCAGAAAATATTGTGGTCAATCCCAGAAGTCTAAAATTGAATATTACTTGCCACTATATGCACTACCTAAAAACTGAATATATGTTAAAGCTATCAAAACTTCAACTGATTTTTCCTCCCTTTCTTTTATCCTGCCTTAAACAAAAAGGCTGCCTTCCTTGTTCCCACAATTAGAGACTGTGAACAAAATTGAAAACGTGTCCGCTGAGGATATTCCTTCATCCATACTAAGACAAAGGAGTTCGCTAAAGAGTCAGGAGAGTTCAGGAGAATATTTCATTGACTTTTCCCACCAAATACATTAAATACACAAGTTAGTTGCTTCGCAACAAACTTGAGGAGTCAGAATGGAGATAACTTCCTTCTGGCTCCTGACTTCTCGCGGAGTTTCAAGCAGTTACACAAACTACGAAACGCACCAGTTGTGAACAGGTAAACGCCTTTAGGAGATCGATATGTCTATGCCAGGAGAGGATAGTAAACGATACAAGCATTTTTTGAAAGAAGTAACAGAGCACTTTGAGGACAAGAAAAGTCGAGATGTCGTTGAATCGGTGGGGGAGAGGATCAAAAAGATAAGGGAAACAAAGGGAATCTCCCTTGAAGAACTCTCAATGAGGACGGGGTTTCCTGTTGAATTGCTGTCTCAGATTGAAGACCAGACTATCTCCCCACAAATTGGAACCATAATAAAGCTCGCCAGATCCCTGAAAACGGTCTTTGGAACGCTCACTGCGGAGGAAGGAGAAAAAAATTATGCTATAGTGCGCCACAGTGAGAGGAAGGTAGTTTCTAGAGAGGCCTCTCAAAGGAAGGGACACAATTACACTTACATATCCCTTGCCTCCGATGTAAAGAATAGACATATGGAATCCTTCATTGTAAAGCTGGAACCAGAAACGCCTGATCAAGAACTATCGGTGCATGATGGAGAAGAGTTCATCTTTGTTCTTGACGGAGAAATGAAGGTGAGGCTGGGAAAAGACACGGAAGTTTTATCTACCGGGGATACTATCTATTATCTCTCAAACATTCCTCATTTAGTCACCTCAAATAGAAATGAACCGACCTATATCCTTGCGGTTATCTATACGGGCTCTGATTGATTCATATTTCATTGAAGATTATAGCCCCGATTTCTATCTTCGAAGTATCCTCCCATACGTGGACACAGAATATCATACCGGAGTGATGAGATCGAGCCGGGTCTTTACCTTAACGTCTTCCCCTATGATTAGAGATCTGTATCGATAGGATTTTCTATGGCGAGAAAGTACTCTGATTATCCCATCTTAGGAGTTGGCGGCGCAGTCTTTTTAGATGATAAAGTGGTATTGGTCAAGAGAGGAAAAGAGCCCGGTTACGGAAGATGGAGCATACCCGGTGGTGCAGTGAAGTTAGGCGAGACCATGGAGGAGGCAGTCAAGAGGGAGGTTTACGAGGAGACAGATCTCGACGTAGACGTTCTCGAGGTTGTAAAGGTCGTAGACCCAATAATTAGAGACGAGAGCAATCGCATAGCATACCACTACGTTCTGGTGGACTTTCTCTGTAGATACAAATCCGGGAAGTTACGGCCCAACTCCGATGTCCTTGATGCCAGAGCTGTTCCAATGTCCGAACTTTCAGCCTATGATCTGCCTGATGTTACACTGGAAGTAATACAGAAGGCAGCGGATTTACTGAAGAAGAGGGTCGGATAAAAGGCCGATCATAGAATAGACTACTCGATTACCTGTTCAAGAACTCTGTTAATAAGGAGCTCAAGGATCTAACGGACTATTGAAACGCGTGCGCATGAAAATCCGTCATGGCAAGAAACAGGGATCCTTCTTTCGTAGAGTATGGATCCTTTTTTTTACTGCCTTCTCTTTGGCAGGCCTTGTAGCCTGCCTTGGAGAATCGAAGCTCGACAGGAATACCCTCGTCATAGGTCTTGAGAGCAGTCCAACTAATCTAGATCCGAGGTATGCCACCGATGCAAATTCCCACCGACTAACCCAGATCTTATTTAACTCCCTCTTTAAACTTGACTCTCATTTTAACCCGGTGCCAGATATAGTCAAAAGGTGGGAAAGCCCGAATGACACCGCGTATATATTTTATTTGAAAAGGGGAGTCCAGTTTCACGACGGTTCCGAGCTTACCTCCGAAGATGTGAAATATACCTTCGATACAATTCTCAATCCGTCTTTCAAATCACCTCATACCGGTGCGTTTGAAAAGATTGATGTAATAGAGCTTCTAGACAGATATACGGTAAGATTTGCGCTCAAGGAGCCATTTGCCCCATTTCTGGTTAACCTAACAGTAGTAGGAATCGTTCCAAAGCATGCTGCACAGAAACGTGGTGGCAATTTTAGCCAGCAGCCGGTGGGAACTGGCCCTTTTCAGTTGGTCGAATTTCTTCCCGATGAGAAAATAGTGCTGAGGGCCAATATAGATTATTTTGAAGAAAGGCCGAGACTGGATAAAATAGTCTTCAAGATAGTACCCGATAGCACGGTCAGATTGTTGGAATTAAGCCAGGGTGATATCCATCTTCTGCAGAACGACATTCCTCCCGATTTGTTTCCTTTTTTGGAGAAGAGGGGTAACTTAAAGATCGTCAGAAAGGAAGGTACTACCTATTCATACCTTGGGTTTAACTTAAAAGATCCCATCTTACAGGACAGAAAGGTTAGAGAGGCCATTGCTCATGCCATAGATAGAGAATCAATAGTGCGATACATACTGAAGGGGTTAGCTGTCCCGGCCAGTGGAATTCTTTCTCCATATAATTGGGCCCATGAGACTGATCTCAAAGTCTTTGAGTATGATAAAACAAGGGCTTTAAAACTGCTCGATCGGGCAGGATATAAAGATCCTGACGGTGATGGTCCAGATGTGAGGTTTAAATTAACGCTTAAGACTTCCACCGATCAACTTCGAAAGAGAATAGCAGAGATTATTCAACAGCAACTCAGGGAGGTCGGGATTGGCATAGATATCAGGAGTTATGAATGGGGTACCTTTTACTCGGATATAAAGTCAGGGAATTTTCACTTGTATACCCTCGC
>JBDRGH010000255.1:0-5193 GCA_043818015.1 Pseudomonadota bacterium | reverse complement strand
GGGCCATAACCACCATGGATATGTCTCACCCGCTATCTCCGCAGTACCAGAAGCTACTTCAGCCCAGACGGGATGGATCAAAACAGCCAACCACAAAAAACTCAAAACACCGGATATCCACCACTTACTATTTTTCTCCATCTCTTACTCCCACCTATACACAACACACCCTCCCGCTTATACACAACACATCAATTATCTCTTTTTCATATATTTCCGCAATTTTTAACCATAATAGAACACCCCGAGAATGCTTGGCAAGCATTCTCGGGTGATATAAATTTCAATTGTATGGTAATTTAAACGTCTCAAGCTTCGCTCTGATAGTAACTCATCAAGATTTTCGCTACTTCGGGGCGAGAAAACTCTGATGGCAGAGCCTCTCCTTTGGAAAGCATCTCTCTGACTTTTGTTCCGGAAAGCATCAGATAATCTTCGTTGGAATGTGGACAATCGCGTATCATTACAATGTTTTGGCACTTATGACACCATACGGTGTGATCACCGCGATAAATACCGATCTCGAGAGCATCCTTCGGTATTTCATCAAAAACGGTCTGAGCATCAAACGGACCATAGTAGTCACCAACACCAGCATGGTCACGGCCTGTAATTAAAGTCGTGGCGCCCATGTTCTGTCGAAATATTGCATGCAAAAGGGCCTCTCGCGGGCCTGCATAGAGCATATCAAAGCC
The DNA here is from genome assembly GCA_043818015.1 of Pseudomonadota bacterium. Classification (GTDB taxonomy): domain Bacteria; phylum Desulfobacterota; class UBA8473; order UBA8473; family UBA8473; genus JBDRGH01. The sequence goes on along the minus strand of JBDRGH010000255.1, from coordinate 4,498 downwards.
ATAACCCGTAATCTCTGCCGTATTGGGTTCAAAGTAAAGTTCCACCATCTTCCGGATTGAAGCATCACGCACATCGGCGGGGATGTCGCCCTTCTTCAGCTTGCCAAGCAGCATATGTATCACGGCACCATCGGCACCCTCTGCTTTCATTGCCATCTTCACAAGTTCTTCATGCGCTCGGTGCATAGGATTACGGGTCTGAAAAGCCACCACTTTCTTCCAGCCATTTTTCTGGATCATTTCCCGGATCTGGAAAGCGGTGCGGAAGGTTTCCGGAAAGTCCCTTTCGAAGTATGAATAGTTTAGTACCTGAATAGGACCTGAGATAAAGGTCTTGCCTGCACTCATCCATGCAGCCACGCCTGGATGCTTCTCATCCAAGGTGCGGTATACTTTCTCTGCTATATGAGTCATCTGCTCGGCAGTAGCATCCTCGATAGCCTCGACATCCTGTACAGCAAGAACCGGATTGCCTTCAACATTGGGATCACGAAGGGCAATACGCTTTGCACCTTTAATTGCACCGGCATCCTGTACAACGTTCACGATTGGCACGGGCCAGAAGAGACCGTCTTTTGTCTCCATTTTATCAGCTACATTAATCGCTTCTTCAATGCCCATGAACCCCGTGAGGGGATTAAAATAGCCGGACGCAAGCATCACTGCGTTTGCAGCCGCCTGCGAGCATACAACTATCGAAGGCAGACCTTCTGCTTCCTTAGCCAGTTCTGCGCGTCTCGCGTTATCCATTACGTACAACGGGTTTAGAGTATCTGAACCATGTGGTTTAATCATTTTACTCCTCCTTTTCTAAGTTTTTTAATTTACCTTCTAATTACACCAAAAAAGCATGAATCTTAATTCAATTGTCGAAACTAAAAAACCTATACCAAATTTTTGAAAATCTGCAATCAAATCCAACTACAAACCAGTTACAATTATAAGCAACCAGCAGACCACCATTTAACCAAGCCCTACTTCTCCCTTCCGGAATACCTCGAATAAATCATTGCAACTGTTCTATAAACCAGGTGGGCAAACTTAGAAAATGGGAAATAGGCAATGAGATAAAAGACCAGAACAAGATGAACAAAATAGATGGTATAAGCCAGAATAGCAACATCCCCCAATCTCGCAAGCTCCGTGAGTATCCCTGTGATCGTTATCAAGTAAATCATTATGATGAACGTCCAGTCAAAATACGTGCTTCTGCTTTTATCTTCCTCTTCCTTGAGCCTGTTGGAAATTACGATTGTACAACCTATGAAAAGAACGATGGCACCCAGATTAGCAAGGATTTTTACCGGGTTAAGCAAGTGAAGGGGCAGAAGTTCTTCAACTCTGAGAAAATAGATACCCAAGAAAACTATACCCGTTACTACTGCTAAGGCTGCGAACCCGTAAAAGATCAGTAAGTGGGCAAGATACCTGGACTTGTTTTTCTCACAGTCCTTGAATTTGGAATGTTTAAAAATATCAAGGAAGGTCGGAATCATATGAGACTTTACAAAATCCAGAAAAGACAGATTTGAAGATCCGCTTGGGTGGACACCATCCTTCATCCCCTTCCAGAACCGAGAGATCCCGACCACAACTGATATAAGAACCAGAATAGAAACGATGATGAAAACCGGGTCAACGATGGTATGAGGGATGAACTTCTTAAATACGATTTCGCCCTCTGGTATATTCAGATGGCCAGTTACGCCCAGTAGGAAAAGAAATAGAACGACCGGAAAGGCGAGTAGAAGCGGCAAATACCTCCCCTGGCTTAGGGCTTTGCCAAGAAATCTAGGAAAGGCATAGTGCATAAAACTATAGTTCCTAATTGCAGCCAGAACATCTCCAGGCTTTGCACCCCTGGGGCAGTACACGGAACAATCGTTGCACTGGTGGCAGAGCCAAACATCGGGGTCCTTTAGAAGCCTATCCTTCAACCCCCACCCCGCCCATATCATCTCTTTCCTCGGGAAGGGGGTCTTTTCTGGAGATAGGTTGCATACAACAGAACATGTTGCGCATTGAAAACACTTCTTCAGGGTGTCTCCTCCAAAGCCAACTACATCCTTCACAAAGTTCATATCGGGCTCTATTAGCAGTCTATCAGCCATCTTTCACCTCAAAGTATTTGCATATGGGAATATGCTCAATAATAATAAACAACAGAAAATCCTAAGCACCAAATCCTAAATTCTAATACCCGCCTGCCATGCAAAGTATTTAAGGATAGAATAATAACCGTGGTAATAGCATCAGTTTTAGGGCACTACCCTGAATCTCACAAAGGCATTGCGGGCAGGTCAAAATATTGAGCAGTTGCGCATATGGTACCATCTATAACGCTCACAAATCCTTATACGGGTTTGGACCAACCTCTTCTATCCTTTTAAGGAAATCGTCAAAGATCCCCGGTAGCTTATCGTATTCATCAATGGACAGTTCTAGGATCCGTATCCTGTCAGATTCAAGGCGAAGCCTGTCCAGGGTTTCCTTGATCTTTCCCATCCTGTAGTTTGCGAGCTCACTCCCCTTAATGAAGTGACATTGATAATCATCACCGTATTTGCATCCGATCAGGAGAATTCCATCAATACCCTTTGAAAGCGCATCGGCAATCCATACCAGGTTAACGTTCCCCAAACACCTGAGAGGGATAACCCTTATATAAGGATTATAAGAAAGACGTCTCTGGCCTGCAATATCCATTGAAGGATAGGCATCATTCTCACACAGGAATGCTACAACCCTCGGTTTCTCTTCATCTTCTTCAGGCACCTCTATGGCCTTTACCATGGACCCTATGATATCGACGGAATAATCCTTGAAAGAGATTATCCTCTCTGGACACGAGCCCATACAGATACCGCACCTTCGACACCTGGTGGGATTGGGCAGTGGATTGGCCTTTTCATCCTCGTTATACACACCAAAGGGACATTCTTCCGTGCACCTCTTGCACTGGGTACACCTCGACATGTATAGGTCCGGATAGCTCATGTCACCAGCCCTCGGGTGAAGTGCTTTCCCCTGGGCTGTGAGTTCGACACACTGTATAGCCTTTAATGCAGCCCCGGCTGCATCATCCATACAGACCGCGCTATCCATGGGTTGCCTGACACATCCAGCAGCATAAATGCCTGTCCTTCGAGTCTCGTATGGGAAACAGATATAATGGGAGTCTGGGAATCCATACATCAATGCAGGTAATTCCGGTCCCTGTCTGTATTCGAGGTTCAGGATATCCGATGGTATGATGATATCTTTTGGAAGCTCTTCCTCTTCTTTTTTCTGTTCAGATCCATCTTCCGGCTCCTCTAACACCAGCTCCTTCCTCTCGATTCCCGCGGTTGGAACCATTCCCGTCGCGAGGACAACCATGTCGACCTTTACCCGAATATCCTCTCCCAGCAGGGTTTTATCTACGTCGACGATGAGATTCTTGTCCGAATCTTCGGAAACACCCGTAACCTCACCCTTTGTCAGGAAAATACCGGCGTCTTCTTGGACCTTCTTGTAAAAGATTTCATACTGACCAAGGGTCCTCATGTCTTTGTAGATTATATAAACCTTTGCATCACTGTCCTTCTCCCTTATATATTTAGCCTGTTTTAGTGAGGTGAGACAACAGTAAGAAGAACAGTAGGGAAGGTGATTTTCATCCCTTGAGCCGGCACATTGAATAAAGACAACGCTCTTTGCCTCTTTCCCGTCAGAGGGACGGGCAAATTCCCCCTTTGATGCCATCTCTTCTACCATGATATTCGTTACGACGTTTGGATACTTACCAAAACCCAAATGTCCGAGTTTCTTAGCATCATAGGGCTGCCAACCGGTAGCCTCGACGATCGAGCCTACCCGCACCGTCTCCGAGTTTCCATTCTGGCTTATCGTGACATCAAATAAACCTGGAGCTCCCACAGTCTTCTCGACCTTGGCACCGGTATATACCTTGATATTGGTATTGGATTTCACTTCTTTGATTATGGCGCCGATTCCAGTTTCGTGGAGTTCCAGGTACGGTGGAACCTTGGGATATTGTTTCCATAATTTGGCCATCCATCCACCCAATTCAGGATTTTTTTCAACGAGAATAGCATGGTACCCGGCCTTTGCCGTGTTAAGTGCCGAAGTCATTCCCGTTATTCCACCTCCCACCACCAGGACCGTTTTGTCTATCTCCTCACTGAAAGGTTCCAGGGGGCCCATTTTTTGGGCCTTAATGATCCCCATCCTCATGTAATCTTCTGCCAGCATCTGAGTGTCTTCATCCTTCGGGGGATGACACCAGACAACGTGCTCCCTCAAATTGACCCTTTCCATAGGAATAACAGTAGGATCATATGAGAAAACATCGGCCTTTTCTCTCGGTGAACAGGCAGCGATGACTACAGTATTAACCCCTTCCTTTTCTATATCACTAGTGACGAGGGAAGAGCCCCCCTTATTACACAACATGGGGTGGGTCTTGCAAATGGGAACTTTGTATTCCGAAGTCGCC
>JBDRGH010000254.1:0-6086 GCA_043818015.1 Pseudomonadota bacterium | reverse complement strand
TACTTAACTTTTCCTTATCGACAGTTTCGTTTGTAAGCTCAACCTTTGCGGTAATAAAATCCCTCATTTTGTGGTGACTGACCAGTATCTGAAATTTCGAAACCCCTGACAGTTTCGAAACCACGTCCTCTGCTTCTAACGGATGAATAAACATGCCTCGTGTCTTTACCGCCTCCCCTACCCTTCCAACAACTTTCACAAGACGAATAGATGTTCTCCCACAGGGGCATGGTTCATCAGTACAGTAGGCAAGGTCGCCACTTCCGAACCGGATCCTGGGTAAAATATCATTGAAAAGAGTGGTCACAATGATTTCGCCAACTTCACCACAAGGGAGCTGTTTCCCCGTAAGGGGATCAACTATCTCGACGATAAAGTCTTCCTCAATATGCATGCCAGACTTCTCGTCACATTCAGATGCTGCCAATCCCACGGGCAGAAAGGCATAAAGCTCTCTCGTGTCTATGGTGTAATCCTCCTCCAAAATCTTTCTTACCGGAGACGTTCCAAGAGCAAGGGCCTTTTTCAGGACAAAATCACGTTTAAAATCGTATCCCATTTCCTCTGCCCGTCTTATGATATTCAAGAGAAAGAGGGGAAACCCCACGAAGTAAGTGGCCCCTAAATCATGCATGATCTGAACCTGCAGGTCGGTATTTCCCACCCCTGTTGGGACTACAGTAGCACCCATAATTGTTATGAGATCGTCCAATAACAGCCCGGCAGCTACAAGATGATAAGACAGAGCGTTTATCACAATATCATCCTTTCTTACCCCTATCTTCCAAAGAGCCTTTAACCCATGCTCGATATCTGCATCAGCAAGAGTTTCATACTGGGGGCCGGGATGGATATAGATTCTCTTGAGCTCCTTATGATGCACAGTCAAAAAACCACCAAAAGGAGGATTCTTCCGTTGCATCTCTATAAATTCGTCTCTTGTTACTATGGGAATTTTCTCTAAGTCATTGATGCTCTTGATTTTGGAGAGATCAACCCCGGCTTCATCAAATCTTTTCTTCATAGCCGGTGCATTTTCATAGGCATGGATAGCCACTTCTCTAAATTTATCTACAACATACCTTTCCCTTTCTTCAACCGGCATCCATTCCTTTTGATCACTAAATTCATTCACATCATTCCCCCCTTTTTATATTAGATAGTGTACGTCTTCCAAATTATTTCGACCAAAGGCTTGATAGGTTAAGGTGAAGCTATGATATGTTAAAACTATCAAAACCTCAACTACTTTTCTTCTACCATGTTTTACGTCTTTCCTTCAAGGAAGGCATTGTAGGTTGATGCTCGACCCCCTCAGCTTCATGTACTCCGCATAATGAGGAAAAAAAGTTAATCCCGTCCTTCCGGTCGATCTTTTATTTCTAGACAGGATTGATCCGGTATGGCATTTTAAACCAAAAGGGTAGGCATTCTGGCCGGATTTAAGTCGAACGATAATGGGAGTATTGGAAGTCTACTAGAAAGTAAGTGTGAAGTAATATTGAAGTAAATAGCTATGCTAATGCCTTTTGATACTCAGCAAAAAGATGTTCCTTTTTGATCCCGTGGTCTATAAAATCCCACGGAAAGATCTCCTCACGATGTCTCTGCCTATACACATAGAAGTCAGGGTTTATATCTATCTCTCGAAATGCCCTTTTCCAGTCTCCTCCGAGTTCGTAAGCCGCAAGGATGATTCTTCCTACCCTTCTGTCTCCCCTACTCAGAAGAGACTGGACGTAAGCCCACTTTGGTAGATCCGAAGTAACATTGACATTACCCTCCTTCTTCAAGCCACTTCGGGTAACTTTCAGTTTGTTGTTAAGGGATTTCAAATCATCAAAAGGATGCCACTGAAAGGGTGTAACCGGCTTTGGGACAAAAGAGTTGATACTGAGAGTCACCCTTCCAAGGCGTTTATTGCCTTTGCTCACCTTTACCATATGATGTTTTATCTTCTTTGTCATACGAATAATCTCTTCAACATCGTCGAGAGTTTCTGTAGGCAATCCTATCAGGAAATAGAGCTTAAGGTTCAAGATATTATTACGTATCACCGTCTCTACCGCCCTCAGGATATCCTCTTCGGTAATCTTCTTGTCCAGGACTTTGCGTAACCTCTCTGAACCAACTTCCGGTGCAAGGGAGATAGTCTTGTGCCCGCTCGCCTTCAAGCATTTTATGACCCTATCATTGAGAGAGTCAGCTCTTAAGGAGGCGACAGAGACCTTTCCGTTTTTCGCAATAACCAGCTCACATAATTCAGAGAGCCCCGGGTAATCTGAAACGGCGGCTCCAATGAACCCTATCTTATTCTTCTTAGTTAACGCGTTTATAGCCATCTCTCCGAGCTCTTCCAACCCCCTTTTCCTGTAAGGACGGTAGATAAAGGAAGCGGCACAAAACCGGCATCCCCATTTGCATCCACGGCTTATTTCGATCAAAAACATATTGCTGAACTCAGTATCGGGAGTTAGTATCACCGAGTGGGTTCTAAACTTGTCAATACTTTTTATCCATCTTCTCTTGACCTGTCGGGGGAAACCGCTTTTTGGCTCAAAGTCTTTGATCGTTCCGTCACTCTTATAGGTGACTGTATAACATCCAGGGACATAAACACCCACTATGCCAGCCATATTCTCCAAGATTTTATCCTTCTTATATCCCTTTTCCACCCCATTTCGGTAGGAGTCAATAAGTTCCGAGAGAACTTCTTCACCTTCACCAATAACAAAGAGATCGATAAAATCCGAAATAGGCTCTGGGTTTAGGCTCGATGCAACGCCACCCGCAATGATCAAGGGGTGACCGTTGTCTCTGTTTTCCCTTCCCAGCGGTATCTTCCCCAGATCAAGGATTCTTAGGATATTTAAGTAGTCATTTTCAAAGGAAATGGAAAAGGCAACGATGTCAAACTGGTAGAGTGGTTTTTGTGACTCCAATGTAAAGAGAGCGGTGTTGGTACTCGCGTATGCCTGATAGTCATCTTTGCCGGGGAGGAATACCCGCTCACAGAGTACGTCTGGTAAACTGTTCAGGTAATAATATATCGTATGAAGACCCAAATTTGACATGCCTACGTAGTAGAGGTTCGGATAGGCAATGGCAACTGTTATTTTTCCTCCCCACGATTTTATGATAGTCCCTTCTTCTTCAGCAAGAATCTTCCGGGCCTTATCGATCAGGTTCCAGGACATACGTCTCCTTAGTCTATCTCCTCAAGAAGGCTGGAACGTCATATTCGCCCTCGTCTTCCAGAAAATCCGGTGATATTCTACCGAATCGCATCACCTCCCTATCAGCAGCCTCTTTCCTCAGAAAGGCCGGGATGTCCTCATTGTATTTTTTTGTCTTCGTCACAGATTTTGTTAAAGACGAGACACTTTTCAAGTTCTGTTCAACTCCTTCCGTGCCATTCGTAAATCCAGTAGCAATAACGGTAACCCGAACCTCATCATCCATGGCATCATTGATTACTGCACCAAAGATGATATTCGCATCCTCATGGGCTTGTTCCTGGATCAATGTGGATGCCTCATTGACCTCATAGAGGGTCAAATGAGGCCCCCCAGTGATGTTAATCAAAAGCCCTCTAGCCCCTCTTATGGTCATATCTTGCAGCAGAGGACTGGACATAGCGCACCGTGCCGCCTCTACAGCTCTATTCTCACTACGGGAGGTCCCTGTCCCCATAAAGGCCATCCCCTTCTCAGACATTATTGTCTTAACATCAGCAAAGTCCAGATTGATTAAACCGTTAACTGTAATCAAATCAGAAATCCCTCTTACCGCGTTGAGTAAACCTCATCGGCCATCTTAAATGTATCAAGGAGGGGGGTATTTTCTCGGGTAATTGACAAAAGTCTTTGGTTGGGAACAACTATTAAGGTATCTACTACCCCTTTCAACTCCGTTATTCCCTCTTCTGCAACTCTCTGTCGCTTTTTACCTTCAAAAAGAAAGGGCTTGGTCACTATCGCTACTGTAAGTGCTCCAATCTCTTTGGAGATCTTAGCCACCACAGGGGCTCCACCAGTCCCAGTACCACCTCCCATGCCAGCAGTAATGAAGACCATATCTGACTCAGATAGTGTTTTCTTTATCTTCTCTCTGTCCTCCTCCGCTGCTTTTCTACCCGTCACTGGATCTGCTCCAGCCCCGAGGCCCTTAGTTAATTTTTCTCCCAGTTGTAATTTCAGCGGAGTTTTAGAAGTCTTTAAAGCCTGGGTATCTGTGTTGGCACTAATAAAATCGACCCCATTCAGGTTCGAAAGTATCATGGTGTTTACGGCATTACATCCGCCTCCTCCGATCCCAAAGACTTTAATGTTAGCTGGTTGCTTACTGTTCTCGCTAATCTCAAAGATCACCGTTGCACCTCCTTTCCCATTTAAAAGGCTTCTTCAAACCACCTTTTCATCCGACCAGTTACCTTGCTGAATACGTTCCCATCCTTAAGCTGAAATTCTCTTGTATAGTGATTCCTGCTGCCGTACAGGACCAACCCAACACCCGTACTATACATAGGATTGTTTACCACATCGGTCAACCCCCCTATCCCAGTTGGATAACCTACTCTGACTGGAAGGTTGAAGATCCTTTCCCCAAGCTCCGGTAACCCCCGGAGTAATGCGGTACCACCGGTAACGACTACACCTGAAGCCACCAACTCCTCACAATTCGATTTGATCAACTCTCTTCTAACCAATGAAAAAATCTCTTCTACTCGAGGCTCAATGATGTCGCATAACTCTCGGTGTGTAGCTGACCTTGGTGGTCTCCCTCCCACACTGGGAACTTCTATAGTCGCATCCGCATCAACCATTGCTGGAAATGCGCATCCGTACTTCTTCTTGATCCTTTCTGCCTCAACTATCGGGGTCCTCAATCCTACAGCTACATCACTAGTAATATGACTTCCTCCCAACGATAATACTGCTGTGTGCTTGATACTTCCATTGGAGAAGATTGCGATGTCCGTGGTACCTCCACCTATATCTATTAACATAACACCGAGTTCTTTTTCGTCCTGACTCAGCACCGCCTCGCTCGAAGCCAATTGCTCCAAAACGATATCAGAGACATCTAGCCCTATCCTGTTAGTACATTTGATAATATTTTGCGCAGAGGTTGTAGCTGCTGTTACAATATGAACCTTAGTCTCCAATCTAACACCAATCATACCCACAGGCTCTTGAATCCCGTCTTGCTCATCAATAATGAACTCCTGTGGTATGATATGAATGACTTCCCTGTCGAGCGGTATTGCTACAGCCTTTGCCGCATCTACGACCCTTTTCACATCGCTTTCGCTAACTTCTCGATTTTTAATGGCAATTATACCCTGGCTATTGAATCCCTTTATGTGCGCACCTGAAATCCCCGAATAAACAGAATTAATCGCAAAACCTGTCATTAACTCTGCTTCCTCAACCACCTTCCGCAACGAGTTAACCGTACTTTCAATATTTACAACTACTCCCTTCCGGAGTCCACTTGAGGGATGAGAACCAATCCCAACGATGTCAACCCCTCCGTTGTTTATTTCTCCTACAATAGCACAAATCTTTGTGGTACCGATATCTAACCCAACTATTGTATTGTTCTGTTTCTTCCCCACCTTTTTCACCTCCCTTCCCTCTCATGTAAGGCTAGTAAGGTTCGTGGCATATCTGTCTTATCTAGTTTTACATAAACCTTTGAGCCATAGTTTAAATTGATGTATTGCGCCTTTTTATATCGCTCCCGGAGGTCGGTTACGACTTTCTTTAAGTGGCTCAGCTTCTGTTCATAATCATCAAACCCCAACTTTATCTGAGTTGCGTCCTCTAGTGTGAAGATAGTCAACCCGGTATGTGGGTTCATATTGATCTCTGATATTTGATCTACACCCAGAGCCTTCCTCCTCTTGATTTCATCCAGGATAGTAAGCGCTTTTTCTATGAGTTTTTTTGAAACACTCTCATTGGTCGCTAAATCTTCCGACTCTAATCCCGTGAGGACAGGAATATCAAAGAGATCTTCAGGCCCTACCTCCTTAAAGATCACGCCCCGCTCATCTACTAAGTATAATCGGTCGAGGTTAA
>JBDRGH010000253.1:0-3052 GCA_043818015.1 Pseudomonadota bacterium | reverse complement strand
CCCTTCGGGCTCAAACATGTGAATTTTCTACATTACGCTCGCCAAGGTGGGTTCCCCAAAAAATCTATAATTTCGCTCTCAGGGGACTTCTTCAAAGCCTTGGCAGGTTATGCAAAGGTTTCGATATCTCCAGTATTTTCGAATGATTATTATGCCAATATTAGATATATTCTGGTCATTTGATATTCGGATGTTGAAATTGTTTCGGATTTCGACCTGCCCGCAATGCCTTTGTGAGATTCAGGGTAGTGCTCTAAGACTGATGATATTGCCACGGTTATTATTCTATCCTTAAATACTTTGCATGGCAGGCGGGTATTCGAATTTAAGTGTCTTGAGAATCCTTCTATTTGATCAAGTTAGCGTCTACTTTGACGTTACCGTGGTCTGGGAACACTAAATTGATGGATTTAAGACAGTTAGAGATATTCTGCAAGGTTATTGAACTGGGGAGTTTTTCGAAGGCAGGCGAGGTAACATACTTGAGTCAACCTACGGTTAGTGGACACATTAAATCCCTGGAGGACTATCTGGGGGTCAAGCTTTTGGATAGGATGGGGAGGGAGGTAATCCCGACCAAAGCTGGAGAAATCCTGTACGGGTATGCGAAGAAGATATTAGATCTAAGGGGGGAAGCAAAACAGGTCTTAGAGAATTTTTCGGGGAAAATGACCGGAGAGATCAGTATCGGGGGAAGCAATATACCAGGAGAATATGTCATACCGAATTTGCTTGGGAAATTTAAGGGTAGTCATCCAGGTATCTCCGTACGCTTAAAGATAGGAGACACAAGAGATGTTATAGACGAAGTGCTTAATAATAGAATCGAGATGGGCGTTGTGGGAGCAAAGATTCAAGATAAAAGACTCTCATACGTCGAATTCATAAAAGATGAACTGCTTTTAATCATACCTCCCTATCATCCATGGGGATCAAGAATCTCCATAAAACCAGAAGAGCTCAAAGATGAACCCTTTATCCCCAGAGAACGGGGCTCTGGAACTCGTCTAACAATCGAAAGGGCCTTACACGACGTTGGAATTAATTTGAACACGCTAAAGGTTGTAGCTGAAATGGGAAGTACAGAGGCAATTAGACAGGGGATCAAGGCTGGAGTGGGTATCTCCATTCTCTCTAAGAGAGCGGTAGAAGATGAATTGAAATTTGGGGCGCTTCGAGCAATCAGAATTGAAGGCCTTAAACTCATCAGGAATTTCTATATTGTACTTCGCAAAGGAAGAACAATATCCCCTCTTGTAGAAGCCTTTATCGATTTCCTAAGGAAAAACACTTCAAACGAGTAATCCCTTTCAAAATCCTGCCGATTATTACAGACCATACCATCACCCTACCTAGAGAGCCTTCTACATTCCATGGCGTCACCAGGCCCCCGAGGCAAGGGACAAGAATAAAATGAGGCATTACGTCCCATATGTTACCAATTCGCCCCATGCTCTTCGATGCTTTCATATCAGCATGTCGCCACATACTAGTGGTCACTGTGACAATATTGTCTCAGCCTTAGAATGCCTGTCTCTAAAGAGACGGCCCGGCAACGTCCACCAAAGCCTTTGCTATCAACATTATATGGATTCCGTGGGGAGATGCTTATTTTGGCATACTAATTGCTTCCCTTAGATACCAAACACAAAAAAACTGGATCAATCACGCGTAAAAGAGAGGGATAGAAAATGGTAGAGGAAACTAAAAACAATGGGATCTTTTCCGGGTTGCCAAAAAACCTGGCACAACTCTTCGTCCGGTTCGGCAAAAAGGCGAAATTGTCTATGCCCGACGAACGTAAAACTCTGGGGAAAAAACCCGCCGACTGGATGGAGATCATAAAATAGTAGAGAAAAGGGGTTCAGATATTATATTGATCAATCAAAGTCTGACTATAAGGGGGTGCACTTCCAAGAATTCTCGTCTCCAATTGATGTTCACGCTGTAGCGGTTATCTCCTGTAGCTCCTCATTCCTGTGTATTTTGCGAATCTTCGAGTTCATACGAGTGTTGTAATCTGATGTTAGTGCGGTTTCTCTTTCTGGGCTCATGTTGTTAAGTTATTAAAAGTGATTTTAATAATTTGGTTGATTAGTTGATGTTGGGAAGTGCACCCCATATTGTTATGTATCTTTCCTGCCTATCTCTCCAATTTAAATCTTATAGGGACGCTTGTCCAGACCGCAATACACATACCATTCATCCTGGCTGGCGAGAATTTCCATTCTTTGACTGCTCTTAGAGCGGACCTATCCAGTATCTTATAACCAGAAGACCTTTTTACCTCAATTCTGCCTACTCTACCAGTTGGCAGGACCTCTACTCTTAGAAGCACGACTCCTTCTATCTTTTTCCTTCGTGCTAGCAATGGATAGCGAGGTTTGGGATTTTCGAGGTACGAAGGAGGATCGCTGGGTAGGAGTGGTTTTGATTCTCTAACAACTTCTCTCTCCTCTAACGACTCAATCGGTGAAAAAGCTGATTTATCTGCGTTCCTTTCCTCCTCAATGCCCTTGGTTTCCCCATTAGACAGTGCAGACCTGACAGGGCTTAGCTCCTCTTCGGGTTTTACCCCCCCCTCACGCTCTGGGAGATCTGTATCCTCCTTGCTTGTTATCTCGGACAAAGAATGATCCTCTATAAGTTTAGGCTTGGGCTTACGTTGGGGTTGAAGCCTGGGTCTGGGTTCAGGTCTGGTTTTCAGAAGTTTTTCAACCCTAGCCACTTCTGGGGGATCCTTGCTACGGTTAGGTGAAAGTGGTTTCGGCCTCGGAGCCTCCAGAAGAGAAATCTGTATTGCCGTTTTCTTTTCCAGACGTCCCGGTTCGATAGTTGAGCGGGAAGGACTTATAAGAAAGGCTCCGGCGTGAATCATAAGGGCGAGGCAAACTGCCACCAACAAATCTCGGTTCCGCATTCCTCTTCCTCACCGATTACTAGCCTTTGACATTTCTTTGCTTTCTTCAAACTCTGTCTCCAGGGAGACCCTGTTAAGGCCCACCCTTCTCACCACGTCCAGTACCCGGATCACGAGTTCGTAAGAGGCCTT
>JBDRGH010000252.1:0-4313 GCA_043818015.1 Pseudomonadota bacterium | reverse complement strand
ATTTTTTCTTCTTAAAAGAGGAGAAAAGCTGGTCGGACAAAGGATCGAAGCTCCCGCTCCTCCCGGCCCGGCAAAGGTTGAGCCAGAAAAAGAAATGAGCCCTGCGCCTTCGGCTACCATACCCCCTCCTTCAGCTGAGGCTCCCTCCCGGGCGCCAGCCGTGGAAAAGGAGAAAGAGATAGAAGAAAAGAGAGAGGTAGAGGCAGTTCGTTTGAGACAACACAAAATCGAATTTGGCGACTGTCTCTGGGACATTGCTGCCAAGGAGGAGGTCTTTGGTGATCCATGGGAATGGTGGCATCTCTTGAAGTTCAATAGAAAAGTTGTTAAATCGACTTACAAGAGATACGGCAGGTGGTATGCCGTTATTCCAACAGGTGGTATGCTGGAGATCCCTTCCAGGGAAGAGATCAGTAAGGTAGATAAAGAGGAGAGGAAGGTCTTATTATACCCCTGGGCAGTTCAGGTTCTTTCCCGGAAGTCTTACGAGGAGGTAAGGGGCGCTCTCGATAAAATACGTAAGGAGGGATACCCCGCATATATCACTAGTATCGTATTGAACAAAGAGAAGTGGTACCGATTACGTATAGGTTTCTACCCGACGAGAAAGGAGGCACAAAAGGTCGGGGAAGAAGTTGTGACGGATTTTGGTATGGAAGGGTTCTGGACGGTTTTACCTAACGGAAAAGAGATAAAAGCGCACTTCAGATCCTGAGTGGGTGTTCTGTTTCAACCGTTCAGCAGTCGGTGATCACTTATGAGCTGACCTTAGACCTGAAGTCGAAATCTGAGTGCTCGGGACCGGTTAATTGCTTTAAATCCCTGATCTCTTGATCCCTTAAGAATCGGTATTTCCCAGGTCCCAGTTTTTCTAGCTTCAAAGAGCCAAATCTGGTCCGCTTTAATCCATAAACCGAATGGCCCAGGCTTTCGAACATTCTTTTAATTTGCCTCTTTTTCCCCTCATAGATACTGACCTCCCAGCGACTCTTACCTTTTATCGTTCTTACAAATTTCAGTTTGGCCCATGAGGTGATCCCGTCGCTTAGTTCGATTCCTGACTCAAATTTACTGATGTCACGGTCGTTCAGGGTACCATCGATCTCAGTCAGATATGTCTTTAGAACCTTGTTGCTCGGATGCAGTAACCTCTGTGCCAGATCACCATCATTGGTAAAGAGGAGCAAGCCTTCGGTATCATAATCCAATCTCCCCACGGGGAAGACCCTTGTTTTTATATCTTTTATAAGATCCGCCACCGTAGGCCTTTTATGGGTGTCCTTCAGTGTGGTGATGTATCCTTTGGGTTTATTCAGCATTATATACGCCTTCGGTTCCAGATCAGTGATAAGCTTGCCATTGACCTCGATTTTGTTTAGTGTGGGATCGACCTTGGTACCGAGTTCAGTCGCAACCACCCCATCGACTTTCACCATGCCCCCGCGAATGAATTTTTCTGCTTCTCGCCGCGATGCTAAACCTGCCTTTGCAATAACCTTCTGAAGCCGTTCCTTCATAACCGTTGTTTCCAACATGCTCAACAAAATGTGGAAAGTCCTAAAGCCTAATTTCTAAAAGCTAAACAATTTCGAAATCCAAAGTCCCAATGTCACAATTTCCCTGTTCTAAATTATACTGTTTTGAATTTTGTGCTTTGGTCATTTAGATTTGTTTCGTATTTGGGATTTCGAGTTTAGTGTTTATAAGTCTATGGGCTATTGAGTAATCACTCGATGTGCACCGGAAAGAATAGGGTTCAATGAGAATTGGAGAGATTCCGCTTAGCGTTCTTCAATCTCTTGTAAAGTTGGAAGACTTGACAAATCTGTTAGTGCGAAGACTTCCAGAAATCTGTTCGAGGTTCCATACACGAGGGGCCTTCCCGGAATCTCCTTCTTTCCTAGAATCCTGATCAGTTTCTTGTCCAGAAGGGTTCTCAAGACCCATCCAACATCAACACCTCTAATGTGTTCGATTTCAGAACGAATGACCGGTTGTTTGTATGCAATAATTGCCAGGGTTTCGAGGGCCGGTTGACTGAGTTTCAGGGGTTTGTTCTTCTTCAGTGTCCTGACCCACTGGGCGTACTCCGGTTTAGTCCGAAATTGATACCCGCCGGCAACTTCTCTCAGGGAGAAGCCTCTATCCAGTCTTTGGTATTCTTCCATCAACTCTTTGACAAGGGCCCTTATGGTTTTCTTATCTTGCCCATCAATGACTTGCGAAATCTTGTCGATAGTGATAGGGGTCTCAGAGACAAATATCAGATTCTCGATAATAGATTTTACCTGTTTCTTGTCCATATTATGACGATGCCCAGTGACATGGAGAGCGTGCTATTTGGATTTGTTTGACGCCGATAAATCCCCAGGCACTCCAGTACTTAGTACGCCTTGAAAAACGAAAAATTTCCTTTGGAGCGAACATCTACCTGTGCGTTGCCTGTCTGCCGTGCTGGCACAGGCAGGCACGCAGACAGGTGAACAGGATTTTTGGGGTACCCATCTTGACGAAGCGGAAGACCGGCATTTTCAGGTGTTTGACCCGCCAAACGCGGGGAGTTTCTGAAAATGCCTGAAGTGAGTTATAGATGGGTCAAAAACCTGTTTTAGAGAGCGGGAAAGGGAATTTTTCATAACCCGCTAATTAAGCATGCCACTTATGCCTAAACGTTCACGGTGAGGCCCCAAAGGCCTCGGGAAGTTCCAGTTTAATGGGGTAGATTCTAATAGTTCCAAATGCTTTTGCCTGCCAAACACTTGCCATTCTCAGTTTAACAAGTTCAAGTAAGGCTAGGAAGGTCAGAATTATCTCTCGTTTATTGGAGCCTCCCTCAAAAAGAGACTGGAAAGTGATGCTTCCTGTGTCTTTCATCCTTTGAACAATTTCTACTATCTTGTCATTGACCGACATCTTTTCAACGAGAACAGAGAAGAAATCTTCCTTAGGTTTTTCCTCTAAGACCTTTTTAAAAGCCTCTAGTAGCTCAATGATACTAACCTCATGAAGGTCTTTGCCATCTTCTCCTGTATCCTCACTTCCTGTACCTCGAATAAACACGTCCCTGTCTAGCATTTCGGTTTCCGTCAGTTTATTCGCTGCGTCTTTGAATCTCTGATATTCGATAAGGCGTCTAACCAACTCAGCCCGTGGGTCTTCTTCTTCCTCCTCAACCTCTTCTATTTCATCTTCGGAGGGGGGCAATAACATCTTTGATTTTATGTGGATAAGGGTGGCTGCCATAACGAGAAATTCACCGGCAATATCAAGGCTAAGGGTCCTCATTAGATCCAGGTATTCAAGGTACTGTGCCGTTATGGTAGCAATGGGTATGTCGAATATATCCAGTTCATTCTTCTTAATCAGATGGAGCAAAAGGTCTAGGGGACCTTCGAATACCTTGAGTTTAACGCTGTACGGCATAATATCACTCCCGTAATTACGAAAGCTAGATTTTCATTGCCTCTCTTACCTCGGCCATCGTTTCTTTTGCTATGCTCTGGGCTTTCTTGATCCCGGTTTCCACGATTTGCTCAACTTCCTCAAAATGGTTTGAGAAATACTCCCTCTTCCTCTGAAGGGGGGAGAGAAACTCAATTGTCCCGACTGCCGCTCTTTTTTTGCAATCGACACAGCCGATACCAGCAGATCGACACGCATTTGCAATCTCGCCCACCTCCTCAGGGGGAGTTACCAACTTATGAAAAAAGAAGACGGGGCAGATTTCCGGGTCCCCTGAATCAGTTCTTCTGGCCCTTTGGGGGTCTGTAAACATCTGATCTATCTTCTCCCTTATTAAGTCGGGCGGGTCTGAAAGGTAAATGGCATTATTATACGCTTTGCTCATTTTCCTGCCGTCTGTACCCAAGAGTTTGGGCACTTCGGTTAATATAGGCTGCGGAAGGGGAAAGATTTCCTTGTAAAGAAAATTGAAGCGGCGGGTGATCTCTCTGGTCAGCTCAAGATGTGGTACCTGGTCTACCCCTACGGGGACCTTGTGGGCTTTATACATAATTATATCGGCGCCCTGAAGGACAGGATAACCGAGAAATCCGTAGGTGGCGATATCCCTGTTTGCCAGTTCTTGTTGTTGCTCTTTATAGGTAGGGTTCCGCTCCAGCCAGGGTAGGGGAGTAATCATCGAAAGTAAGAGATGGAGCTCGGCGTGTTCCGGGATCTTCGATTGTGTAAAGATGGTACTTTTTTCCGGATCCATTCCCGCACTCAACCAATCGAGAAACATATCCTTGATACTCCCTTTTATTATCCCTGTATTCTCATACTCACTGGTTAAGGCATGCCAATCCGCGGCA
>JBDRGH010000251.1:0-2769 GCA_043818015.1 Pseudomonadota bacterium | reverse complement strand
ATCACCTGATTTACAACGGATGCTTGAAAAGCTGTGGTTATTGTAGAGCTCTTGAAAGAGTGGACTAACCGCCCAGCCCCTCTCAGACCTATAACTGCTTGAGAAGAAACACACACGCTGAGACGCGACCTTTAAGTCTCGCTTCGGCCAGGTATTACGACTAACGCACAAAAGGCCACAGAGTATACAAAGAACTTGGGAGGCTATTTATCGACACCTTGGGGAAAAGGTCCACATTCTAGAGTTTGCATATCAGGTAAGGAATTGACTTATATTGATTTAATCAAATATCGAAAACATAGTCCATGTCAAGTAAAATCAAAGTCTAATATATTCTTGACAGCTGACTGGACATAACGCATTCAAACTTTTGCAGTTCCGTCACCTCCAAAATTCAAACTTACGATAAGAACCCTCAAATCTCGAAAAGGTAAGTATTGCCCACTTTCGGATGGCTCTCCAACCAGCACTGAGCACAGAGCGATTCAGCACCTATTCTTCAGCAAAGATGTCTGAACTACTACCGTACCAGACTACATGATACATGAAAATGGTTTTTGAATGGGAAGGTGGAGGAAGGTTACATGCCCCCTGTTCCTTCAATCCTACCGTACAGGGTAAAGGACCCGAAGTAACAGTAAGATCTGACGCAGCGTCTCGTCGGGGATGCTTTTGAGGATCTGTCCTATTCGAGCTTCGATTTCTTTTCGATTCAACATCTCCTGCTCAAATCGAAACAGCTCTGGCAACTCCACTTCCAGAGCTGCACCTATTTTTACCAAGATATTAAACGAAGGATTTTGCTCACCACGCTCGATCTCGCCAAGGAATTTATAGTTAATATCCGCACGGTTCCCAAGTTCTTGCTGAGTCCAACTTCTGGCATTCCTCAGCGCACGGATTCGCCGACCAAGCAAAACCAGTGTCTCTTCTCTCGACTTTTCCATGAGACCAAATATATCCAGTATAATTGCCCCTTTAAACCCATAATAAACGGTATTTTGTCTTGACAGGATGGATATTTCCGGCCTAATAAAGAAAACTACCGGTATTGAATGGCTTCGTCGGGTCAAATCCTATTAGGAATTTATACGCCGTTATCTGATATTTCCCCCAAGATGGGAATGGAGAAGAAGTTCTTATCCCAGTCGTGCCGTTTACTCCCTTTGTTGTGAGTGTTTGATCCCTGGCACGAAGGTGTTGGGCCGCGTCGGCCGGAGATCGCCGATCCTGGGCCGTGTTTTGTGAATCGCCATTATCATTCTCGGGACAAGAGATCCGGGATCCGGAGAAGAGGGGCTCCTGAACCAAAAGACACGTATCAGAGCGCAGAG
Organism: Pseudomonadota bacterium; assembly: GCA_043818015.1. Taxonomy (GTDB): domain Bacteria; phylum Desulfobacterota; class UBA8473; order UBA8473; family UBA8473; genus JBDRGH01. Next base: position 1,435 of record JBDRGH010000251.1, on the reverse strand, counting down.
ACTGTACGCAAGATGCCTCCGACTGGGAAGGTAGAAAGAATGGAAAGAGCCTGGTTACCGGAGAGCCTATTAGACTACCCCGTAGCGAGGTACGTCCTGGGGGTGGTCGTGGACCGACCGCTGAGCAACCCGGAGGACCCGGACCATTACCTGGGGCTTTACCGGGAGAAGGTGTTGGAGCTGGTCCGACGGTCCCCGGATTGGAGGGAGGAGCTGGACACATACCTCCCGCAGGTCCTAATATACCTCCCGTCGAAGCCGAGCCTGGAGCTGGTGGTGGACTACCTCCAGGGGGAAGACGACCCGGTGGACTGGCAGAGGGCGAGCAAGGCGCTGGCGGCGTATCTCCGGGGGAGGGGGAGTCTGGAGGAGGTGAAAGAGGTCCTGCGCCTGAAGGAAGAGGACCGCGACCCAGTGAGCCCGGAGGAGTTCCTGAAGGAACTGAAGGAGCTGGACCTGGCGGACTTCCTGGCGTCGGTGACGAACTTGTAAATGACCTGCTTGGCGCCTTTGACGAGGAAATAGAGAAAACGCTTTCCAAAAGGCCTGAAGTGCTTCCCAAAGCACCTGAAACGCTTCCCTCAAAAGAAAAAGCCCAAGAAACCGCAGACTACCTGAAGAAGATTGCCCAAGGCGCAAAGGAAATCAATGCCCTGCTAGGCGAAGAGGGCACTATTTCATGGAGAGATATCCCCGACAATAGAGCAATCCCCTGTTTCTCACGCAATTCTCTCCACCCTGACCTTTATCTTTATTTGGGAAGAGATAGTAAATGCCGACGGGTACCGGCCATGGATGAGGCCGTGGAGGCAATCGAGGACCTCGCTTTCAGTGAAGGTGCATTGGCGGGCTTTGCGGATGACTTTGACTGGGGGGTGTATGGACATCGGGCGCTCCTGGAATTCGTGGCCAGGCACACGAAATGGGCCGCCCACAAGGTTAATGGGCGTCTGGCTGGCCCAGTATACCAGGGGTCGGCTATCCTGAGCAGGCTCTCGATGCTATTCGGTAGGGGTTCGATCAATGCCGGCCTCTATGATTTGCTTTTTCCTGACCTCCAGGAGTTGTTTAACCATGGCCCACTGGTCTTCCGTTAAGGTTGGGGCTACGCTTATCGCGCCGGTTACGTCGTGCTTCTCGGCCGGGTAGAGGTTTAAAAGTTTCTGAGCATCCATCCGTGCTTTCTGTTGGATGTCCCAGGCCCGCTCTTTCCACTCGATCACCGTCTCCCCATCGCCACCTATCAACTTCCCATCTTGGTCGTAAGATACCGTCCCGGAAACCGCGATCACCTTCCTCCCGCGAGGGAGATTGCTCTGGGAGACTGCGCCCTTGAGCTTGGTCCTCTCTGATTTCTTTGCGTTCAACTCCGACTTTAGTTTTCCAGCTAGGTAGTCATAGGTCACCCCCTTTTTGAATAGAGCCTGTTCAATCG
>JBDRGH010000250.1:0-5842 GCA_043818015.1 Pseudomonadota bacterium | reverse complement strand
GTGCCATAGGGGAAACGGGAAGACAGGCAAGCAAAAGATGGTTTATTCCACGTGGGGAGGTCTAATCTTTTGCTCAGTCTTCTAATATCGTCCTCTGTTAGCTCTGCTTCTAAAAGCGGACTGCGGATTCCCATCTCCCTTGCTGCTTCCATCCCAGGGCGGAAATCCTCCCGATCGTCATAATTTGATCCATCCACTACCCAATCCAACTGGAATTCTATAGCCTTCTCCTTACATATGCCAAACAGTTCCTTTTTGCAATAATAGCATCTTCTACTGGTGTTTTGATAAAAATCCTGTATGTTCAATTCGTTCGTTGAAACTATGAGGTGCCTGACACCAATCTCTGACGCCAACCTCTTGGCATCCTCAAATTCATGGTCTGGATAGGTAGGGGAGACACCCGTTAGGGCTAACACCCTATCTCCTAATTCATCATGAGCAACCTTTAACAGGAAGGTGCTATCCACCCCTCCGGAGAAGGCTACCAATAATGAACTCATATCTCTGATGGTCCTTTTCAACCCTTCAAACTTCTCCTCCATTCTATTGACCATGTCAGTGAGGAATCGTGTTATCCGATGGGGGTAAACTCGGACTACTGTCCGTTGTTGACGGGGCTGTTGCTCAAATTCCTTTTCCGTTCGCCACGGTGTATTAACGAAAAACGTTTTACAGGGCGCTCAAAGGAATCTTTATCTGGGCACTAGCCTCTCCAGGTATCAATAGTTTGCCCTCTCCGCCGCCGTGCTATGCGGGCATTCTAGCACATTGTTGCTTCGTTGATTGAAGAAGGCAAAAGTTAGAACTGAATTATAAGAGCACTATTGAGATAACATTTTAGATGTCTGTCCGTGCTTTTGTCAAGAAGAATCTAGTCTATCCAATAAGTTAAGACGCGTTCTCAGGGCTGTATTACTTTTAGAGCGTCTCCGGCTTAACGTAGGATGCGGATGCTAAGAATGATTCCTGATGTTTGCCCGGAAGGAAATTTTTCATTTGGTGGAGCAGCTGCGGACCGAGGAGCGAGATTGGGTTACATAAACGAGAAGCAGGATCGTACTACCCATGTTCAACGCCCCTATCAAGAAGCACGTCTCCTTGATCCCCAATAAAGGGACAAATATGGTGCCAGTCAGAAGGGCACCGAGGAAAGCCCCCACGTGATCAAAGCTGTTAATTACCCCAGCGACTCTTCCTGGTTCCTTTTCCTGCCCGAGTGCTATCTTGCTAACCAAAGGGAATTCCAACCCAGTTAGCACGCCAACGAGACCGACCAGAGAAATGAATAGGTATGCAGAGGGTATTACAACCCCTCCGTTCTGGCCCCCCCAGGCACAGAACCTTCCAATCATATAAGGGAGGGCAAAGGCGTACACGAACAGGCAAGCCTCAACGACAGTAAGAACCTCCGCCCACCTCTCATGTTCTCTTGCGATCATCCTGTTCATTCCCCACCCTCCTAAGGCCAAGCCGGCCATGAATGCCGCTACAATCAATCCGATCATCCAATAGATATAACCGTAGATGTTCTGAAACGCAAATATGAGGATGATCTCCAAAGACATCCCAGCAAAACCTGTAGTACCAATAGCGAGCAGGCAGTTGAATTTCAGATGGGTGTCAAGGGAATCCCTTTTGATTACTATGTAGATGACCCTTGCCAGCAGAAAGACGACCAAGGGCACCATAAACCACCAGAGGTCTATCTGGTGCAGGATTTTAAAGAGCCTAACTTTCCCTCTTTCTCCAGAATAGATGTCCCACAGTATCAAGTTATAAAAATAGGTAATAGGCTTCAAGTCGGTATTCACAGGAACATTTTTCTTTTCTCGGAGAGCCCTCTCGATAAATTTCACCCTATCGGGAGGGAGCAGCATTTCGAAATGATACCTTGAGAAATGCCTGGATTCTATATGGCGGTCAGCATATCTGGAGGAAAGGATATGGGTGTCCGAAGTGATAGTGTTAGGAGAGGAAGTAGCGAAGAAATAGTTGATATCACCCGGAGTTACCAGGACAAATGGAAATACGCTCAGCAAAGCATGATATACTGAACCACTATAGTCACCTATTTCCTCCCCGATGTAGTTGGGCGCTGAACTCACCCCAGTAACTAAGACCCCGTCCTTCTTGAGAATTCTCCTCGCTTCTCTGAAGAAGTCCGACGTGTAAAATCGATTGAGCATTGCCGTCAAAGGATCAGGGACGTTCAAGACTATCACATCATATTTCTTTTGACTTTTCTTCACAAAATACCGTCCATCGGTATAGAAAACGTTCACCCGTTTATCTCTCAGTGCTTCCTTATCCTCTGCGGGAAGATACTTTCTCACCATACTTATCAATTGTGGATCGAGCTCAACGTAGTGAAGCACGGAAATGGGATGTTTTAACATCTCCCTAATTACTCCACCTGCACCCCCTCCGATGAGCAGAACCTCTTCAGGATGGGGATGTTCTGAGAGTATAAGATGGGCAAAGGTGGCAGACCTGTACTCATCAGGAAAGTCGGTGATGAATTGACCATTTCCAAAGATGCTGAATTGCCCGTCTCGGTAAGTAACAGAGACATTCTGATATCTTGAATCCGTAGATTCTATCAACTCTATTCCCTTGTTGAGGGTCCTCCATCTCGACTGCACACTGGAGTTGTTTATCCTCTCTATGTTCGTAGATACTAGTAAGAACGTGAAGATCAGGAGGAGACTGAGGCAGAGGGCGCCGAGAGAGAGCCTCGTACCTTTCGAGCTGGATAGTACGGATAAGCCCAGACAGTTAGCCAAAACCGTCACGGAGAGGATCGTTATTATTTCAAAGGATTGGAAATAGACTATCAAGTAGAAGGTCAAAACCAATCCAGCAGTAACGCTGCCGATAGACTCAAGTATATAAACCCAGCCTATACTCGAAGCCGCCGTTTCTTCTTTGTTGATAAAGATCTTACAGGCAAGCGGGAATGAAAAACCAATCAGGGAGCTCAGTGGAAGGATGGAGAGAAGAGTGCTATGGACCATGTTCAAAAAAGGAAGATACTCGCCGGATGAAACTTCAAAGAAGCCTCTGATTATTCTGGTCAGGTAAATCTGAATGGGGAGCAAGAGGCATATTGCTGCCTGGACGTAGAGGAAGACTTTCAGGCTATCTCTGAAACTATCAGTGACTCGGCTTCCTACGAAGGATCCGAGGGCTATCCCCGCCAACCAACTCGCAAAGATGACTCCCAAACAGATCTCATTCCCGTAAAAGACTACCAGAAACTCACGGATGAACAAAACCTGGGCAGAGAGGGCATACAGACCCAGGAGAATGAAAGCTATTATTAAATGTAGCCTGAAAAGGAAAGTCTTCATTCGTCAGTGCGGGTCTCTTAGAGAATAATGCTACTTTGCGTCGACCTCGACTCACCTATACTGGTGATGGTAATAGCAGGGTTATCGACTACAGGGCATTGGTACTCGCAAATCCCGCATCCTATGCATAGCTTTGGATCTACGACGGGCAACTGTAACCGCTTGACCCTTCCATCCCGATCGACTATATCCTTCTCTTCAAGCCAAATAGCCTTGGGGTAAGTAGGACATTGCTCTTCACATACAATACAACGGGTATTGAAGGCATAAGGTAAGCAGCGATTCTTATTTATGAACGCAAGGCCTATTTTAATCGTCTTCTTTTCCTCTTCCCCGAGTTCTCTAATTGCTCCAGTTGGACAGACCTGACCACACAGGGTGCAAGCGTACTCACAGTATCCCAGTTTGGGGATCAAAATCGGTGACCAGATCCCTTCTATTCCACCTTCCAAGAGAGAGGGATGAAGACCATTCGTAAGGCAGACCTTCATACACTCACCACACTTTACACACGTCTTTAAAAACTCCCGTTCTGATTGAGCGCCAGGTGGTCTTATTAACCTGGGATGAGGGGAGTTTGATATAGGACGCAGCTTGATAAAGGGAACTACAAACATTCCCCCCAGGGCAGAAGCCAGTATATGCCTTCTGGTAAGGTCTATCCCCGTTTCCCCTTTCTTGAAAGGCCAGCTGAATCGAAAATGTACTGACTTTAGGGGGCACGAAGATTCACAATTCCAACAGAAGAGACATTCGGATTTTCTCCATCCTTCAGGTCCGCTGGGTAACGCTCCACCTTGGCAACGGGCGAGACATTTGCCGCAAGAGATACACCCCTCCTCGCCCTCAAGGTGCAGAGGGCTGTATCGGGAGATTATACCCAGCAGTGCCCCCAATGGACATATGAAATGGCACCAGAAGCGGGGTCGAACCATGTTCAAGAGGAGCATCCCCAGAAATATAAACCCGATCACAAAGCCTTGATTGAAGTGGGGTTGCTTGAATGAGAGCACCGTACTTTTGAAGAGAGCGTAAACGGGCTCGGAGATGTAGGTGAGAACGTCAAGCCGCGTTTTATAGAGGAAATCAAAAAGTGAATTGATTACGTAGTTGAATGCCGGGTTTATACTGACAGCGAGAGATCTGATCAAGAAGGAGAGTGGGTCGAGGAACCCAACCAGCTGCAAGGTAAATATGGAGGCCACAATAAGCCCTATTAGTAGATAATACTTGCCTTTTTGCCATGGGCTGTACCGCAGCCTTTGTATACCAGAAGGTTTTCTGAAAAGGAGTCGCCCCGTAAGGTGGTTCAAAGTGCCGAAGGGGCATACCCATCCACAGAAGACCCTTCCCAAAAGAAGTGTTAAAAAGACTAGAACCAATGACCATGCGAGGGCTTTCGGGAGACCAGAAGGTAGGCCATGCGAGGCAAGGACCGTAGAAAGACCAATCAGGGGGTCAAAATCAAGGAAGAATTTGACGGGATAGGGAATTTGGTTGGTTCCTGTGTACTCCGTTTTTACGAAAAGAAGAATGAATAGCAATAAGAACAGAATTTGACTAGTCCGACGGAGGGTTTTCATCTTACCCTATTTCCAGTTTCTTAATGGTCATGCTCCGGTAAGTCATTGTTCCTACTCCGAGTCTATGGGCAAGCCTAACATACTCCAAGTCCGCTCCCTCTAAGCCGAAGAGAGTTGCTCCGTAAGAGTCTACGGCTACCTGATCGATTCCAGCCACAATGGTGTCCATCCTCTTGACATCGCCCATACCTCCCCCCTGGGGGCCGTGTTTTGTGAGAACCCTTATGGCGTCGAGAATAGTTAAAGTCGGTCTGAAGAAACGTGCCAGATCTACGATACAAGCATGGATCTTTTGATGAAGTATGTTACGCCTCCCCCCTACGGCTCCGATCCAGTTTTTCATTCCCATCGTGAGCAATGTCAGGCTGTGGTGTTTAGCTATGGGGATGTTGATGATCTTATCAGCCTCCAATACATCTATGTACACAGGCCATAATGTAATGACATCGCCTTTGATATCCACCTCCTTGAACTTTCTCTCGTCCATATAGAACGCTTTACCGCCAACCTGGTTTACTGCCTGGGCAACGCCGCTCCTTACGAAGCATCTCCTGGGGTCGTTCAGCGTGTTATCTGAGACTTTTACCGTCTTTGCCCCGGCGGCCAAACACATCTCAACAATCTTCTGAACCACCTCTGGGTTAGTCGTGGCAGCCTGTTCTGGTACCCTGTCCCAGCTCATATTGGGCTTGAGAAAGACCACATCGCCTCTGGAGACAAAACTTTTCATTCCCCCCAGAGCCTCAACAGCTGCTTCTGTAACTCTACTGGGCGGAGACCCATGGGCTACTACCAGGTCCGGTACCGGTTCCATAGCCTCCAGGATGGGGATATGACGGGAGAGAGGCGCAAAGGTTGATGTGAAGACTCCCCCGAAGCCAAGGGCTATCACGGCCTTCATGAACT
>JBDRGH010000249.1:0-3354 GCA_043818015.1 Pseudomonadota bacterium | reverse complement strand
CTCTGAGATACACAATATCGTCTCCCACGATAGTCTCTCCGTCTAACATCGCCGTCGAAGTCTTCCCACAGAGGGAAGGGAATGCCCCCGTCACGTAAGTCACCCTGCCCTTGGGACCATGGACCCCCAAGATGAGCATATGTTCCGTCAACCAACCCTCCTTTGACCCTCTATTGATTGCCAGGCGCATCGCCAACTTCTTGAGTCCAATGGTGTTACCGCCGTACTGGGTATTAGTGCTATACACAGTGTCACCTTCGATATCAATATATATTCTCCGTTTATCAAGATTCTTGCATACCTTTCGCTCGTCGAGCTCCCCTTGAGAATGGACAAATCTGAAGAACCGGGCTCCAGACCCCTGCCTCACGAATTCCTGATAGCCGGGCCGGTAAAGGAGGTTTTCGCTGTGGGCCACGTAACTGGAGTCCGTAAGTTGCACACAGGGTATAGAAAACTCAGATCTGGCCGGTCCCAAACAGAAAAAACATATATAGAGTTCCTTACCTTTCATAATATCCTTGAGGATCTCATGGATTTCCTTTACCCCTTCATCTCTGTCCTTTGTGACTATGGCCGAACCGAGATCTACGCCCTTAGAGACGACAATGCCCGTATGCTCCTTGTCTCTGCCTTGGTCATAGTAACTGTCGAAATGGATGGTGTGACCTTCCATAGCGAGTTTGCTCTCTTCTCCATTTCGGATTGCCGATTCCCGGATGTATTTGATATCCTCGCTGGAATCATCACTGATAAAGACTTTGTCAGGATTACAGAGTTCCACGTACCTGGCAATAAATTGGTGAAGTTCCGGATTGTCGATCCTGATCAGCTTCTGGTAGCCTTCTTCCCCCAACCTGGTTTTGAGCTTGTCCACAGTCTTTTTATCCATCGTTTACCCCCCTTTTTGCTCCTTAGGAGTCCGCCCCGAGGGATCATGATAAAATACCTTTGCCAATAGAAGAAATCCTTAGCAATCACTTACTGCCCTCTTTTCCTAAACGAAGCACGTTCTCACTTCCAAAGGCAGACCTGAACGAGACGTGATACTTGTTAATATTCCCACAGAGCGAACGGTTTCCTGACCAACCACATCTTACGGCCCCGGAATCGACTAGTTCCGGGATGTTTTCAGTCTCCATGTTGTCGTCTCCCATGACAATCTCGAGATGTAGTAACCCCTTGCGCAAGAGCTTCTTGTTTAGAAGGAGAACACTGTCATAATAGCATTTTACAGCTATACTACTACTTATAATCACAAAAGTAAACATCTCGAATGAATAAAAGAGAGAGTCATTGATTTTCTATTCAGGAATCTCTTGGAATAAATCTCAAGCTCGCGTGATTAGTTTTACTAAAAGGCATTCGGTTTCACATGAGAGAGATTCCCTTCTCTGTCCGCTTTTGGCAACTCTGCTCAAAACCGGGCAGCAGATGCTAACTAGTTATAAATATTAATAATTAACTATCTTAAGGTTCATATCTAACCCCATAACTGCTCGCCGGCGAACAGCATATTTCGGGAGTTACTGTTGCCTGTCCGTCGGGATAGATTCCTAAGTGTCTGTATATAAAGCCGTTTCAGGTAATGCACAGTGGCTCCTCTGAGTTTGGTATAAGTATTGCGATGTAAACCTACTGATATGGTTGGAAGATGGTACCATGAAGATCGATTGAGAGAAACATAAGGACCGACTTATGAGCGCGAGGCCTTCCAAAGAGTTATTCTATAGGTTTCATTCTGGACAAAAAATCGGGTTAAGGACGCACAAATGCGATGAAGCGGTAACCAAAGGTATCCGCATGTCTGCTTGAAAGGAGATTTTTCAGTAACAAGCAACTGATGAGGAGGGAGACACGATGGCAACTATCACACTTTTTACCTCACGAGATTGTAAAGATTCTTTGGAGATGAAGAGGTTACTGAGGGAGGCTGAGATTGATTTTAAAGAACAGGATATCTCCGCTTCAAGGCGACTAGATCTCCACGCCAAAAAGGGACCCGTCATGCTCGTTCAGGATGCAAGTGGAAAAACAAGGGTGGTTTCGGACATCCTGACCCAACTCAAGCTAATCAACGGCATCTTAATAGAACAAAGGAATTGAACATGGTACAAACCTAACTACGATCTCACCATCGACTCTCTTTTGGCGTTCTGTTATTAGTTGGACCCCAAAAGCCGGAAAATTTCCTTTGGAGCAAGCATCAGCAGGATTTTTGGGGTACCTGACTGGACTCGCGACAGGCGAGGAGGTCCGGAAAATGCCTGTATCGACTTCTAGTCAGCCATAGGCGAATCAAAAGACCTCCTCTAGGTGGCGGAGAACAGCATTTTTCAGTGTGAGCTAATTAGCCTCTCAAGTCTCTACCGTGGGGCTAACCGTGCCAAGAGGCCAATACACTACAAGAAGGGGGGTGAAGTGAAAAAGGTTGCAGAACCGCCAAAAAAATGTTAATAACTGTATGAAATGGGTATATTTTTGGCCTTAGAATAAGGAATAATCTATAGGTTGAGAACGAACCTAAAGGAGGGTACATATGCTTTGCAGCACGAAAGAAGATGTAAAGAAGATCGTTAAGGAGAGGAATGTCAGCTTTATCCAATTATGGTTTACCGACGTACTGGGGTATCTTAAAAGCTTCGCTATAACCCCCCCTGAGATCGATGAAGCCCTCGACGAGGGAATGGGCTTTGACGGTTCCTCTATCGAAGGGTTCGCTCGAATAGAGGAAAGCGACATGATCGCAAAACCGGATCCCACCACTCTCGAGTTTTTACCCTGGAGAGATGAGGAGCAACCGGTGGTCAGGATGTTCTGCGACATCCTTGAACCCGATGGTTCTCCGTATAAAGGGGACCCCCGGTATGCATTTAAGAGACTTTTAAAAAGGGCAAAAGATCAGGGGTACACCTTTTATCTGGGGCCTGAGTTGGAATTTTTCTATTTTGCCAATGACAAGAATCCAGAACCACTCGACAAGGGCGGTTACTTTGACACTACCCCCCTGGACACAGCCGGTTTGCTCCGGAGGGAGACGATCTTTGCCCTTCAGAAGATAGGGATAGCAGTCGAGTACAGTCACCACGAAGTAGCCCCCAGTCAGCATGAGATCGACATGAGATACGATGAGGGTCTCAGAATGGCCGACAATACAATGACCCTGAAGATAATGGTGAAACAGATAGCAAAGATGAACGGGGTTCACGCCAGCTTTATGCCCAAACCTATCTTTGGAGAAAACGGAAGTGGGATGCATACCCACCAGTCCCTGTTTCGTGCTGATAGCAATGCCTTTTACGATCCCAACGACAAGTTTAACCTTTCGGACATCGCCAAAAAATATCTAGCCGG
>JBDRGH010000248.1:0-8085 GCA_043818015.1 Pseudomonadota bacterium | reverse complement strand
CGACCCCCTCCACCCGCACCGACTCGGCAGCGGGGGGGCGGGGGCAATCATATGTTTCAGGTGTTTGTGTGGCTTCTCTTACGGTCACCAGCACTTTTGATTGGCAAGATTATTTAGCTCATACCTCATGGCTAAGCGCTTACAATAAGAAAAGGAGGGCTTAAGGTGAATGTAGTGGTCTGTATGAAACAAGTTCCAGATACCGAATCGGTAATAAAGGTTAAACCAGACGGCACGGACATCATGAAGGATGACCTGAAGTACATTATGAACCCCTATGATGAGTATGCTGTTGAAGAAGCATTACGGATCAAAGAGAAATTTGGTGGCACGGTAACTATTCTCTGTTTGGGACCAAGTAGGGCCGTAGAGTCCATAAGGACAGGTCTCGCCATGGGGGCAGACCAGGCTATACAGCTAGATGATCCTGCTTTCGAGGGAGGCGATGCCTTCGCAACGGCTAAAGTATTGGCCGAGGGATTGAAAGGTGTCGAATACGATCTGATCCTCTGCGGTAAGCAGGCCGTCGATGACGATTTGTCGCAGGTAGGTGCATCACTGGCAGAATTGTTGGGACTGCCCCAGGTCTCGTTAATCCAGAAACTCGAGATTGCGGATGACAAGAAATCCGCAACGGTACACCGTCAAGTCGAGGGAGGCATTGAGGTCTTGCAGGTTACCTTGCCTGCCCTTTTGACAGCGCAAAAAGGTCTTAATGAGCCGAGGTATGCCTCGTTACCAGGAATAATGAAGGCCAAGAAGAAACCCTTTGATGTGAAAAACCTGGCAGCACTAGGTTTGAGTGCCGACAGTGTGGGTTGCTTTGGTTCAAAGACAATGATAACCAAATACACTCCTCCTCCTCAGCGTGCCCCTGGTAGGATTGTAGAAGGAGAAGGACCGCAGGAAACCGTTCCCAAATTGGTTAAACTTCTGAGGGAAGAGGCGAAGATAATTTAAGGAAGGAGGAGGGAAGAATGGCCAGTAGCGTTTGGGTATTTGCAGAAGTTAAAGATGGTAAAATAAAAAAAGTCGCGTATGAGATGTTGACCGAAGGCAAGAAGATCGCTCAGCAACTGGGGGGAGATATTTCGGCTGTCCTCTTGGGGCACAACGTAGGATCTCTGGCAGAGATACTCGGTCACTACGGTGCTGATAAGGTTTATCTCGCTGAACACGAGATATTGAAAGATTACACAACCGACGCCTATAGTAAAGTAATGGCTGACCTGATAAGAGCAAACGAACCATCTGTTGTGCTTTACGGTGCCACAGTTTTGGGCAGGGATCTTGCGCCTCGGGTTGCAGCCCGTCTTGAGACAGGGTTGGCAGCGGATTGCGTAGGAATAGGTCTGGATGCTCAAGGTAAATTTACTGCAAACAGACCAGTGTTTGCAGGAAAGGCATATACCGATCTATCCTTCTCCGAGAGCAAACCGAGCATGGCGTCGATAAGACCCAACGTCTTGCCAACAGGTCTGCCGGACCAATCCAGGAAGGCGGAGGTGATAAAAGTAGATGTAAATGTTAATCCCGATGATATCCGCACAACCATCAAGGAGTTTGTGAAGATGGCCGGGGAACGACCCGACCTCACTGAAGCCGAGGTTATCGTCTCTGGTGGAAGGGGAATGAAAGGGCCGGAAAACTTTCAATTGTTGGAAGAACTGGCGGACGTACTGGGAGCAACTGTAGGAGCTTCAAGGTCGGCTGTTGATGCAGGGTGGAGACCTCAATCAGATCAGGTAGGCCAAACCGGCAAGGTCGTGTCCCCAAACCTCTATGTAGCCTGTGGAATATCAGGTGCTATTCAGCATCTGGCAGGCATGAGTACATCGAAGTATATAGTTGCCATAAACAAGGATCCAGAGGCCCCGATATTCCAGAAGGCTGACTACGGTATAGTCGACGACTTATTCAAAGTGCTACCGGTTCTTACTGAAGAAATCAAGAAATTAAAGGCCGAAGGCTAGTGACCGTCTCGAACTTTCGTTCATAGGACTGAACGTTCTTGAACGAGAGTTCGACACACCCAAAAACGTCTCTTATCTTCGTATACAGAAGTCCCTGTTGCCCCTCATGGGCTTCACTGGACAGTAATGGGATGAGGGGAATTTTAATATAACGCCCCCGCCACGGACAGGAGGTTGATTAGAGCCATGAATGTAGCTAACCATACCATCTTAGGAATCCCGAACTTTGTTCTTCTAGCTATTGCGCTGATCGCAGCACTGGTATTTTTTGTAAACAGGGTGAAGCACCTCTATGCTGTCCTGCGCCTCGGGAAAGAGGATGCCAGATTCCAAGGGATAGGAGAGAGGATAAAGACCCTTCTCAATAGAGTCCTTTTACAGAGATGCGTCCTCAAAGATGTCACCGCTAAAGATCTGGCAGGTATGAGCCATGCTATGATCTTCTATGGATTTGTGTGTTTCGCATTTAGTTATATATTCTTGTTCGGGAGAGGCTTCGTCCCTGGTTTCTCTTTCAAATCTCTGGGAAGTACCTTTGCCCTTTATTTTCCTTTGGTTCTAGACATAATCGGATTAGTCGTTATGGCTGGAATTGTATGGGCACTCATAAGAAGGTACATAGTAAAACCTGAACGGTTAGAGAAATCCCTAGAAGCTGGGCTGATACTAGGGTGGATCTTTTTCTTGATGCTCTTCCACTTCTTCATGGAAGGTTTTGAGATCAATACGGAGCCACATGAGGTAGCTAGCCTGGCATTTGTAGGAACAGCATTCGCCAGCTTTTTTAACAACATAGGCTTTGAGAAAACAACCCAAGAGGTCCTCTTTGTTACCTCATGGTGGGTTCATGTCCTTCTTGTCCTGGGATTCCTGGTTTTGATTCCGTACTCGAAACACCTCCATCTTCTGGTCGCCCCCTTCAACATCTTCTTCAGGTCCCTGGAACCTAAGGGGGCCCTTATACCTATAAAAGACATGGAAGAGGCGGAGACATTTGGCGTATCCACTATAGAAGAATTTACGTGGAAGCAGCTCCTAGACCTATACTCCTGTGCGCAGTGTGGTAGGTGTGAGATCAATTGTCCAGCTCACCTTTCCGAAAAGCCCCTTTCACCAAAGGAGATGATCCAGGGTATGAAAGAACACCTCTTCGAAAAGGGGCCTTATTTGCTGCAAGGCAAGAACGGGGGAGACGAAGAGATAAAAGAGTACGACGGTCCAAGTCTCATAGGGGATGTAATGTCTGAAGATAAGATTTGGGCTTGCGCTACGTGCGGTTCTTGCATGGAACAGTGTCCAGTCTATAACGAACACGTGGACAAGATAATAGACATGCGCCGCTATCTGGTACTTATGGAGAGTAAGTTCCCCTCTGAAGTTCAGGCTGTCTTTAGAAATATGGAAAACAACAGCAATCCGTGGGGCATCGGATGGGCAACCAGAGCTGACTGGACTAAAGACCTAGGAGTGAAAATCATGTCGGAGGATAGCGACGTTGATATACTCTATTGGGTCGGCTGTGCCGGGTCTTTCGACGACCGCAATAAGAAGATATCAACCTCTCTCGTCAAGATCTTCAATAAGGCCGGTGTTAATTTTGGCATACTCGGAGTAGAGGAGAAGTGCTGTGGCGATTCTGCGAGAAGGATCGGAAACGAATATCTCTTCCAGATGCTTGCCACGGAAACAATAGAGACTTTAAAGAACTATAACGTTAAGAAGATTGTAACGCAGTGTCCCCACTGCTTTAACACCTTGAAAAACGAATATCCCCAGTTCGGGGGAGACTTTGAGGTGTTGCATTATACGGAATTCATCGCGGACCTCATTGAAAAGGGCAAGCTCAGGCTAACCAAGCCGATCAATAAAACTATTTCGTACCACGATTCCTGTTACTTGGGAAGATACAATACCATCTATGACGCTCCCAGGAAAATCTTAAAAGCTATCCCGGGAACTAAATTGGTGGAGATGGAAAGGAATAAGACACGGAGTTTATGCTGCGGCGCTGGCGGTGGTCGCATGTGGATGGAGGAACATCTCGGGAAAAGGATAAACGAGATGAGGCTGCAAGATGCTCTTGATGTCAATCCGAACTTGGTATCAACTGCCTGTCCCTATTGTCTGACCATGTTTGAGGATGCGATTAAGGAAAAGGATAAGCAAGAATCCCTGACCAGTAAGGATATAGCTGAGCTGGTAGAGGAAGCAATGGAGTAAAGGAGGAAACTTAAGCCCCCATCATCTTTTCCAGATCTAACAGATCCTTCTTTTCGCCGAGAGCAACGACGGTATCCCCAAGTTCAATCTTTGATTCCGATGAGGGGTTAAATACCATATCTCCTGTGGCCTTCTTTATTGCCACAATAATCAGTCCGAGGTCCTGCCGTATTGCAGAATCCTTCAAGGATACCCCGATAAACCTGGAAGACCTCCTTACGGTAATCTCTTCCAGTTGGAGCTCCATACTCCGGTTATGGGTTGCCAATTCCACAAAATCAACCACGGTGGGCCTCAAGATAGCATGGGCCATTCGCATACCACCGATATGATACGGTGAAACGACCTTGTCGGCTCCCGCCCTCACAAGCTTTCTCTGTGCCGCCTCATCTGACGCCCTAGCCAAGATAAAGAGTTTAGGGTTTAACTCTCGGGCCGTTAGGGTTATGTATACATTATCTGAATCAGAAGAGACTACGGCGATTAACCCTCTGGCAGTATTTATCCCAGCTTTGACTAGGATGTCTTCTTCTGTTGAATCACCCTGCACGTACAGATAATTTTCACCCTCGATCTTCTCAATGACCTCAGGGTCCTTGTCGATGGCGACAAATGGCAGCGGTCTATCAGATGTCCTGAGTTCCTTACAGATCAAACTCCCAATTCGACCATACCCGCATATAATGTAGTGACCCTTCAGGGCTTGAATCTGTTTTTCCAATTTTCTCCTCCCTAAGATCCCTCGTATCTCCCCCTCAACTATCATTCTAGAAGCGCTTCCAATTATATAGGCCGCTATCCCAACTCCCCCAGTAATCAACCCAATCGTGAAGATCTTACCCCCTGCATCGAGCTTAGAAACCTCTCCATATCCCACAGTGGTAATCGTTATAATAGTCATGTAGAGAGAATCGAGAAGATCCCACTTTTCTATCAAGGTGTAGCCGATTGTACCTACAATGAGGATAACGATCAGGCACGCAATAGCAAGGGCTAAGTTTCTCGTGTAGTCCACATTGATGCTCCAGACTCCTCACCTTACCGCCTTCTGGGTACCGGCTGATTCAACACCAAATTCCTTCACATCATCTGGTAAATGAAAGAAGACGACCATAAAGGGAATAGATTGTTGAGGAGGAACATTCAGGTTTATTGAAGAATCTCCCGCAGGGTCATTGAGCCGGGAATCGATCTCGCGAGCGTCTAGTTTCACCAATTCGTCTTCAGACAGGATGTTTCCACAGTATACCTCTTTTTCCATAACCTTATTACCCATGCTGTCAAGAAGGGCACCCCTTACCTTAATGTGACTCTTTACCTCTGAAGAGATGTTTAGAGCCCTACCTTCTATGACAAAGATTCTACTCACCTTAGTATTATCGATATAGTATCCTCGAATTTGGGACTCAGGGAAGACAATACTTTCGCCGGTGGATACACCCGAACCAACATATTTTCTGAGACTGGATAGGCTCAATGCCTCCCAGTTTATACTCACCAATCTGTCCCGGAAAAGAAAAACCCCTCCACCGACCAGGGCCAGTATCAACAAGAGAACCAAGGCCCTTAGAAAAAGTTTCCTCGGTCGAACCGAACTGTCTTCAGAGTATGAAACAGGGGCCCTTAAGGATTCTCCTTCAACCTCAAAGCCCTCAGGCGGTTCCACAGCCGGCATCGGGGGTTTTCTTACAACAAATATGTTTTGGCATTGAGAGCACCTTGCCTTGACCCCCTTCTCTGAAACCCTTTCATCATCAAGCCTGAATTTTGTCTCGCATCTTTCGCACTGGACGATCATAATATCCTCTACTCCTCTATGCTAGAAGAGTGGAAGAGTGGAATATTAGAAGGGTGGTTCTTACTCCTCTACTCCTCTACTCCTCTACTATCCTATATATTTCTGGTAAGTGCCTATGCCTCTCGTCGAAGTCTAAACCGTAACCAACAAGAAAGCCCTCTTCCAACCTAAAGCCGACGTAATCGGCCTCTATCTCCACTTCCCGCCTCTCTCTTTTATCTATCAGTACACATAATCGCAGCGACTTTGGATTTTTTTTCCTGAGCCTCTCCATGAGATAGGAAGTAGTTAACCCGCTGTCGATAATATCCTCAACGACAATAACATCCTTCCCGTCAATGGGGATTTCGATATCCTTGGTGATAATTACCTCTCGAGACGATTGGGACTGTGATCCATAGCTTAAAAGCCGAACAAAATCAATCTTCAGCGGGATATGAAGGTTTCTGGCGAAATCAGCGAGAAAGATAAAGGCACCTTTGAGAATACAGAGCAATACCAAGTCTTTACCACGATAATCCTCTGAAATCTGATGGGCGAGCTCGGTTATCTTCTGGGCAATTGCCTCTCTAGAGTACAGTAGTACCAGTTTTCCCTCTTTCATTATGGGTTCCCTTTGCTGTCTGACCACAGGAGGAGTCAGGAGTCAGAATAGACCTGGAATAAGCGTCAAGTAGTTTGCTCACCTCCTCTAACTGAGGCATCAATTCGCTTGTGTCAACATATCCTAAATCTTCTGTAAGAATCAAGTAATAGCGACATTCTTCCAAGGAACCTTGAGCGATATTCATAAAACGATATTTATCAGATTTACCCTTTTTTCGGAATCCTTCGGCTATGTTGGCGGCGATTGAAACGGCGGCCCGTCTGAGTTGAGAAGTCAATCCATATATTTCCTTTTTTGGAAAACTTTCAGTAGATTGATAGACAGAAAGAACAAACTGATGAGCCTTTTGCCAAACAATCAAGTCTTGAAATGTCCTTGCCCGCTCCCTTTTCATTCTGACTTCTGACTCCTGACTCCTTCTATAGTCTATCAGAATTCATCTGTCAACAGCTTTTATCTCAATCGCCTTTTTGCTCGCGCTCCCTGGAGTGGAAGGACAGAGAGGGCCACAGGATGGTACTCTGATCTCCAAGTTGCCGCTCTAAACTTCAACTGCACTCTCAGATACTCGACAAATCCCGATTTTTTTAAAAAATTCTGTTATTACAACGTGAAATGGCATCCTTTTTGCGGTGTAAAATGTCACCCCCTGAGTTCATATAGAGTTTTCTGGGGGCCAGGGATTGTATCACACTGTAACGAGTCACTTCTTTCATGGTGAATGTCACCTCTCCTCTCATGAAGCACCTCCTTTGGGTGCTTCTCTTCCAACATCATTTCACGGAGGGATGACATAATCATATTGCACTTAGGGGGTGACATAATCATATTGCATTAACATTTTTAAAAAAAACTCTTGACAAGGCTATATTAAGGTGTTATTTTACCACGTCAAGAGACCAAGGAACAAGTGGACTAGTACGTATTTATAGAATTTACAGAGAGAAGGAGGTGGTGAGTTAACAAAACAGGCCCGAAGGGGAAGATATGTGTTAGACTGATCCCAGCGGGTTTACGGCGTTAATAAGGGAGTATTCACCACTCCGAGAGATGCAGCTTTGATATACACCAAACGATTACACAAGGAAAGGCAGGTGATGCGATGAAGAAAAAGAGGTAATCCTATTGCCAAATAGGAGAGTAGGTAATTGTATTGTATTAAGTAGTCTAAGTTCTTTGGTTTAAAGAGTGAAACATAATGAGGAATAACGTACAGACGAATAGGCTTGTAGTAATAAACCAAGGGAGGTAAAAGAATGAAAAAGTTTTTAATAGTAACCTTAGCAGTGACGCTCATTGCGTTCTTTGCGATGCCGAGAGGGGCTTTTGCGCAAGCTAAGATGATCTTCACGGGTGACTACTGGGTCGTGGGTGTCGCATCCGATAACGTGATGGACCGCAATGATGACACCGGCGACAAGGACGCGTACGTGACTCAGAGGTTCCGCCTGACCACGATCGCTGCTACCGAAAATGTCAAGGGAGTG
>JBDRGH010000247.1:0-2392 GCA_043818015.1 Pseudomonadota bacterium | reverse complement strand
GAGAAGTTGCGAGGTTTCCTGTGGAACTAGCCCTTGCTATTGAGAGAGTAACTGAGGAAAAAATTTGGAGCTTTCCGGCACCGCATACGGTTAGGGTCACTCACAAAAATGGTACCGATCTCCGAGCTAAGGGGAATCCTGAGGACTGGGGTGGGTATTTTCAGAACCCCGACTTCAAATGGGATATCCCTGCAGTGTACCCACGCACCTTCCCCGGACAGGCTGTTGGTCTTATTACACCTTTTGCTGGGGAGGGTGTGGCATACTACGATGCATTTAGCGGAGTAGGTGTTTGCACCGAACCGCTGAAGCTCACGTACAAGGACAACCGATGTGTGGAAATCGAGGGAGGGAGTGAAGCAGACAAGCTTAGGTCCATTATCAAAGGAATTCCATATGCTGATTACCTATGTGAGATTATGTTTGGCTTGCACCCCAAAATCAGAGCCAATGCTCCATTAGATCAGAAACCGCTTCCTAATGAGGCTGAGAGGCGGGCAGGGAACCTGCACATTGCGATCGGGAATCGCCCGCTTATCGGAGGCTTGTGGCATGAGATGAAAAAGGTGACAGGCAGCTTCCCCGACAGTCATTTGGACGGTTTCATTGTTAAGCCTAATGTATATATCAACGACGAGCCTATTATTGAAGAGGGCCATGTCTTGATTTTGGACGAACCTGAAATAAAGCAGATAGCAGAGAAATACGGCGATCCCAAAGAGTTGTTAGCGCTAGCAGGGCCGGACTAAGATTAGCTATCACTTAATCTGCACGGAGGTAGGAATGGACAATTTTGTTGAGGCAATGGAACGCTTTTTCGCAAAGCTTGAGGACGAGGAGGTAAGCAAGAAGGTGCTCGCTATTTTGGGCCGCGGTTTCCAGTTCAAGGTCACAAAAGGCGGTTCCTTTGCCATGAGGGCAAAAGCGAGCCACTTTTCGTTTGAGGAAGGGGAGCTTCCAGACCAGGACTTCAGAAGGGTTACCCTAGCAGGTTGCTGAAAAACAGGTGTTTTTAAAAGAACTTTTTTTCACAGAAGAAGGATTTGGTCGACAGATGACGTTTGGGACTGTTCAAATGACACGATTGGGCTTCGGGAAGCAGCAATCGCAGACCTCAGTAGACCCTTGGCGAGGCGGGTTGTCATACGCCCGCCCCTTCAGGAAGGAGCTTTGCCATTCTGAGGATATTGTACGCAGTCCCTACCAGCCAAGCTGCCAACTGTGTCTTGCGGTTCCCCTTGAATCGTCTCTTCCTGAATCCCCCGGTAGTCTTCATCCAAGCAAAAAACTCTTCGACTCGCTTTCGAACCCTTTGTCTCAAAGTATACCCCTGGTGGCGCATCGTTCGCCCATCAATGGCCGATCCTCCTCTACGCTCCCTGTTGGCGGCCACATGGGGAATGATCTTTCTCTCTCGAAGCATGCAGACAAACCCGGCATGGTCATAACCCTTATGCGCACACAGAGTCTTGGGCTTGACTCCTCTGTGGGCCTGTCGCTTGAGCATCCACTGCGCTGCTTCCTCTTTAGCTTTGGCCGTAGCAGAACTCACCATCAGATCTACCAAGAGCCCATTGCGGTTTACCATCAAAGCGTGCGCCGCATAACAGAGCTTCGCTTCTCTTCCCAGCCCTTTTCGCATCAACCGGCTCTCAGGGTCTGTGGTGCAAACATGGGTTTGATTGCTTTTTTTCTCCCCACGAAAAGCTACTGTCGGATTCCCGGGATCCCCGTCCGCAGGGCAATCAGAAGAATTCTCTCCTTTGGAGTGAAAACTCTTCAGGCTGGCCCAAGCTTCTATCAGAGTGCCATCCACCGTAAAGTGCTTATCACTTATCAGGTTCCCAGCTCTGGCTCGTTTGAGCACAGCATCGAAAAACAATCGCCCCACCTCGTGCTCCATCAGTCGTTCTCGGTTCTTGGTGAAAACCGTCGCATCAAATCCCTCTTCCGTCAGGTTCATGTCCAAAAACAATGGAAAAAGAAGATTGTAATCCAGTTGTTCAAGAAATTGCCGCTCGCTTCGAACAGAGTAAAGGGCAATCAGCAGCAGGGATTTGAGAATCCGTTCAGGTGGAATAGAAGGCCTCTCCGTGTGGGAATACATCCCCTGGAAGACGGAAGAAAGCTTTTTCAGTCGCTCATCAGCCATCAACTTGATTCGTCTAAGGGAATGATCTTGCGGAACCCTGTCTCAAAATTAAAAAACAAAAGCATCATCCCTTATTTATCGGCTACTTTTCACATCCATGCCTCGAGTGTTCTTGAGATGGGAGGCATCATAACATATCGAGTAGATCATTGGTCACATAATATAAGACTTTTTCAGTAACCTGCTGGCATACACAAATGAGGCAACCCTCAGAGACTTGTTGGCTGGTCGAGTCAAGCC
>JBDRGH010000246.1:0-2565 GCA_043818015.1 Pseudomonadota bacterium | reverse complement strand
TGCTCTAAGTCTGTCTTTTACGTCAGGTGTCAATATACTCAGATTTCTTTTTTTCACGCTTTTCCTTAAGCTGATTGAATACCTTATAATCCGCCGCAGAAAGAAATTGATGGAAAGCATAGCAATCGGTGCAGATCAGTTTTTTGTGGGGCCCTGATTCTACTACCTCGAGGTTAGGTGATTGGCAGTGGATGCAGATCATGATATCTCCTTTATCTATATCCTATCGCTCTCCGGCAATTTTCACCAAGTCAAATATCATTTTTCCTCCGATGGCTACGATAACATAGATCGCCACCTTTGTCATATCGACATCGAGCAGCGGGCATATCATCAACGTGAGATAGCAGATTGCTCTATAAGGTCCGCAGTTTTTATATCGTTTGTGGCGTCGCATTTTTGACCAATCTTTTTAAGCACAACAATAGGGCAATTCAATTAAGAACTGCCCTATGTCTAAGATCTCCCTGAGGCCTAGAAAGGGATGTCGTCTTCGGGTGGTTCGGCCACAAGTTTTTCGGCATCGGTCATCGGGATTTCCTCGGCTGCCGCTGTACGATTCTGGGGAGAGCTGAGAAAGTCGATCTCTCTACCAAGCAGCCGGATGTAACTCCGGGCTTCCCCGAAATCAGTATTCCACTGTTGCTGGTCGAGTTCAAAACTGATACCGACCTTGTCTCCCTTTCGAGGAATGCTGGCAGCTTCGGCTATTGGGCCGAAGAACACAACTGAAAATACTGAGCTGTGTTTGACGAGCTGTCGGTCTTCGCTGTTTCCATTCACATTGGGACGATAGAAATCTCTATGGTTGAAGACCCGAAGTTGGCACATTGCCCGCCCGTTGTCCAGGTATTTCAGGTCAGGATCGGCTGCGAGTCGTCCGATGATCACTCCTGAGTTGATGTCTCGCTGAAATCGGTCTTTGAAATCAGGCAGCTTCTCAGCTGGGGTTTCCTCTGTGGCCTTTTCCTCCATGACCTTTTCTTCTGTCTTTTCTTCTACCTTGTTTTTCGATTTTGCCATCTTGTTTCACCTCCTTCCTTTCTTGAATATCAATTTCGCTAAAAATAAAGAAAAGATTAAATTTTCATAATGACGAGAGACCACCATTGCTGTCTTCCGGGAAAAAACTGTACACAGGCGGCAGTAGATATGGAGTGGATTGAGGATGTGTTGGAGATTCATAGTTCATACCACAATCTAAGGAAGACGATTCCTGCTGCAAATAGGCATGCATCCTTAACTAATTCTATGATTATGATTTCCATATTTTCCTCCAATGATCGCAGTTTTTCGATTTCCCTCTCCCTCCGTTGCTGGCGATGTTCGCATTTTCAGTGGGGGAGTAGGGAGAAGATAGGGCTCTAATTTCGAGCACAAAAAAAATAGGGAGAAGATCCAATTGGATCTCCTCCCTTGAGTTCAATACTCGAAGCACTGCTCCTCTTCCCAGAACTTTTCAGATCCCATGTACTCTTCTTGAGTCGTGTCTGGCTCAATGGTCTCTGGGAAGTCATCCGGGACCTGAGGCAGCTCCTTGCCTGCCTTGAGATCTGCCAGCTCTTGATGCAATCTCTTCAGTTCTGCCCGATTGCTTCGGAGTTCCTTCTCCTGCTTGTAGGCATCCCAGAGCATACTCCATTCATGCTTCTGGAGTGTGTACTTGAACTTTGGAACCAAACCTTTTTGAATCTCGTGGAGCTTGATCCCGATGACTCCTAAGCGGCCATCTGAATTGTATATCCGCTTAATCATCTGCGAGACAACTGGTTTGACATGGCGTTCAAAGAACCGCTTGCGAATATTGTATTCGGTAAAGAAGACCGACTTCTCAGTTTTAGATAGCTTGATGCGGTCTTCGTAAACCCCCTTGGCTAGCTGGCGGATCTCCTCAAGGCTCCCAAGATGGACTTGCTTGAAGAGATCGAAATGGGAAGAAGTCCGATACCAATTGAATTTCTTTCCCCACATCTCCTCAATCGTATCGTCGGAGATGTAGTCCTCATCGTCTTGTTTGAAGAGTCGATCATAGAGGCCATCAGGCATGATACCCATGAAATGATCTTGGTACCAGTTCCAAAGATCTCTCCGCATATCCTTGATCTCGGAGAAATCCTTGAAGATGTGGTAGCCCAACGTTTTGCTTTGTTCTGGGCCGTCGTTATCTTCGTCTTCATCGTCATCCTCCGGATCTGGAAGCATTCGGTACAAAGTTTGTAATGCTCCCTTGTTGACTCTGATTGAATCCGGGATCTCTGGTAGCCATGGATTTTCATAAGTTTCCTTCACCTCTGTCATGGCGTCAACGAGCGGTGTCATCTGGTGAAGGAAACTCTTGAAGTCATCCTTGGCCTGTTTGCAGAAGTGTTTCATCATGGATGGTGTGGCATTCAGGCCTTGGCCTATCTCTGATATGATCTCTGCTCGCTCTGTATCTACCCCAGCCACATTCATGATAGGCCGAAGTTGGTAATGCCAAGGGATGCTTGAGAAGTCTCGGTGTGGCATCAGCACTTTCGGAGATGCTAAGTCGCACATCTCCCAGATTTGGGAGTCGAATTGAGA
>JBDRGH010000245.1:0-3552 GCA_043818015.1 Pseudomonadota bacterium | reverse complement strand
CGGAGAGAGGATAATGGGGGAAAACATCACGATCTGGGATGATGGTGGCGATCTTCGGGGTTATGTCATGCCGTTTGATTTTGAAGGGACCCCCAAGAAGAAGACGGTATTTATTGAAAAAGGCGTGGCACGATCTCTAGCTTATGATTCTCATCTGGCTGTCAAAGAAGGGAAAGAAACTACTGGCCATGCCCTCTTACCAGGTATGAGGGACATGGGTGCAACACCTTTAAATTTATTCATGGAGGGGGGTAACTCATCCCTGGAAGAGATGGTAGCTGCCTCAAAAGAGCCGACTATCTATATATCCAGGTTTCACTACAATAACACGGTGAATCGTAAGGAAGCCCTCTTGACCGGAATGACAAGGGATGGGACTTTTCTCGTCGAGGATGGCGAGATCAAATACCCGGTGGTTGACCTGCGGTATCTCCAGGGTATAGTGGAGGCATTCAATCATGTCACGATGCTCTCCCCTCTGAGTGTAATCCATGACCCTGGAGGTTATGTACCCATAATGCCGGAAAGTACGGTGGTGCCTGCCTTAAAGATAAGAGGGCTTCGGTTTGTGGGAAGCAGAGGGAAAACCTGAGATCAAAATGAATTACCCCGCCTTCTAGACGGGGTAATCTCTCTGTTTTTCGTGTGGTTGCAGAGTTCATTTTCTATACTTCATAAAGTCAGTGGGCCTCTTTTCAAGGTAAGCATTCCGTCCTTCCATTGCCTCATCCGTCTGGTAGTATAACCAGACTCCGGAAAGAGCCACAGCTTCGACCCCGTATATATGATCGGTCTCCAAATTAAATGACTGTTTAAGAACTTTAAGGGCAGTAGGACTCAGTGCCAAGATCTTCTTGCACCACAGATTCACCTCTTCTTCCAATTTATCAGGGGGAACGACCTTGTTGACTAACCCCATCTCCAACGCCTCCTGGGCAGAGTACTGTTCGCACAGAAACCATATCTCTCGAGCTTTCTTTTCTCCTACAACCCGAGCCAGATAGCCGGCACCGAAACCAGCATCATAGCTACCCACCCTTGGCCCAGCCTGGCCGAACCTTGCTGTCTCAGAGGCTATCGAAAGGTCACACACGATATGCATTACGTGCCCTCCACCAATAGCATAACCATTTACTGCTGCGATTACGGGTTTTGGCACCTTTCGAATCATTGCATGGAGTTTCGCTACCCAAA
This sequence comes from Pseudomonadota bacterium, assembly GCA_043818015.1. GTDB lineage: Bacteria > Desulfobacterota > UBA8473 > UBA8473 > UBA8473 > JBDRGH01. The sequence goes on along the minus strand of JBDRGH010000245.1, from coordinate 2,358 downwards.
CGAGCATCTCAGGACGGTAACCAGCCCCACCGGGAGAATCGGCCGCATCTCCTCCAACACAGAACGCCCTGTTTCCCGCTCCTGTGATAACCACAACCCCGATAGTTCGATCGAGTTCCACATCTTCCAAGGCCTTTACTATTTCCATAACTGTCTCTGTTGTGAATGCGTTCAATTTCTCAGGCCTGTTAATCGTTATCTTAGCTACTCCATCTTTTTTCTCAAAGATGATATCCTTAAACTCCATTACAACACCTCCCAAAAATAGCGGTAGTAGAACCTCTAGCGATCATACCACATGAATATCAGGGAAAAGTGGCCATCTTACTTTTCCAAAGACCCTGACGACCAGAACGTAATCTGCTACTTCATACAGACAGCACGTACCTGTTTGAAATCCGTATAGCCTTTGATTGCCTTCTGCATCCCATCCTGCTTCAACGTCCTCATCCCCTCTTGCATCGCCTGCCGCCGTATCTCCTCAACTCTCGCCTTATTCTGAACTAAGGCCTTGATTTCATCGGAACCTACCAATAACTCGTGTATCCCGATCCTCCCTTTATAGCCTGTATTGTTACATACCGGACATCCTACCGGTCTGTAAAAGGCCAGCTCACTGGTATAACTCATACCTAATTCTTTAAAATATTCCTCTCCATACTCCACCGCTAGATTATCAAATTCATCCTTCGAGGGGGAGTATGGCTCTTTACACTCCTTGCAAAGTGTCCTTACGAGTCTCTGGGCCAGTACTCCCAACAATGCATCGGAAAAATTGAAGGGATCCATTCCCATATCCAGGAGCCTCGTGATGGTCTCGGCGGCACTGTTGGTATGCAGCGTGCTGAATACCAAGTGCCCTGTCAGGGATGCCTCAATGCCAGTGGCAGCCGTTTCTTCATCCCTCATTTCACCGACCATAATCACATCCGGATCAGCCCTTAAGAAGGCCCTCATCGCTGCTGCAAAGTTCAGTCCGATCTTTGGACGCACTTGTACCTGCCTCAATCCGTATTGGGTAATCTCAACAGGGTCTTCTGCGGTCCATATCTTCCTCTCTGGTTTGTTGATATAACCCAACGCTGAATGCAGCGTAGTGGTCTTTCCAGAACCGGTGGGGCCGACTACCAGGACGATTCCATATGGCTTTTGTACGATTTCCTTAAAAAGGGTGAGGTTTCTCTCGGCCATACCCAAGTTATCGAGCGGGATCGGTTCACTGGCGGCGAGAAGCCTCATGACTACATCCTCTGTCCCTCCTGCAGTGGGAAGAGTAGCTACCCTCAATTCTATATCCTTCCCCCCACGGATCTTAAATTTGATTTTCCCATCTTGAGGCAAGCGCCTTTCAGCAATGTCCAGTTGGGACATAATCTTTATTCTGGAAATGACAGCCATTTTGTGACTATACGGGACGGTTTGGTAAGGGACGCATACTCCATCTATCCTAAGCCTGATCTCTGTGTTCTTCTTGTCCGGATATGTCTCAACATGAATATCAGATGCCCCTCTGTTGTATGCATCGGTTATAACCTTGTTGACCAGTTGAACTATGGCACTATCGTGCTCGCTTATCTCATCACCTATAGTCTCGAATTCAGCCTCATCTTCCTTCTCATCGAGTTTGCTCAATATATCTCCAATTGACGCAGTGCTCGCCTCTTCACCAAAAAACAGGTTTATGTAATTTAGGATATCCTCCTTCAAGGCAACAGCGAATTCATACTCTTTTCTCCCAAATTTTGACTTTATAAAGTCAGTCCTCGCAAGATCGGCCGGATTGTTAATAGCGATAACGATCTTACTATCACTCTCTTCTAACGGGACCCACAGATTTCTCTTTAGGTAACTGAACTTTAACCCTGTCAAGAGTCCTCCCGGTATAACAGCTCTTTCATCGAATTGCACAAATCTGCATTTATAAAAATCACTCAGTGACTTTCCAATATCTGCCTTTGAAACCTTGAATCTTCTCATCAATATAAATTCAACCTCTTCCTTCTGCTCCCTAGCTGTCTTAACCGCCTCCTCTAGTTCTCGAGAAGTAATAATGTGGTGGTCCAACAGGTAATCGAATTTTGACGGCCGCCTTTTACTCATTTTAATCTGGTTATAAAAGGCTATCCCCAAAATACTTCCTATTTCCCTGATAGACTTTTGATCGTCTGGTGTAAAATCATCCCCGTTCTTCTTATTAATTAACTGTATTACGCCAAGTAGGTATTTCTCAAATATAATTGGTGCGGCTAGAACCTGAGTAGTCTTGTAACCCGTCTTTTGATCCCAACTCTCATCAAATCGGAGATTGATATTAATCTTCCTCAGTTCCGAAGTATCATAGGCGTTGTGTATATTGAC
>JBDRGH010000244.1:0-2155 GCA_043818015.1 Pseudomonadota bacterium | reverse complement strand
GTAAACATCCCTTCGGTTCAGATCTATCGCATTTATAATCCTTGTAAGTAACTGACCGGCCTTCCCGACAAAGGGTTCTCCTTTTATGTCTTCGTCTCGACCAGGGCCTTCTCCCACAAACATCAATTCGGCATTCTCGTTACCTGTTCCGAAGACTATGTTTTTTCTTCCAGCGTCGAGTTTACAACGCTTGCAACCCAGCAGTTGTTCTCTGATAGCTTCCAATGTCATTGAGCTGTCTTCAGAAATTCCTAGGTCCAAGTCACCAGAGCTGAAGCCCCCGTCCTTATCAGCGTTGCCTGTTGAGCGAGGAATAGTCGGAAAGCCTTCTACCCCTATATCTCTTTGGTAAGCGATATATTCTCTAAGGTCCAATACAATCTCCTTAAGATGTCGAAGTAGTTCTTCTTGGGTGCTCATCGTTCGTCGAATCAAAACCCTATCTTACCGCACTCGGGTTTTTTGATCGTTCTATCTTGATTTTTATAACCCTATCCAGTATCTTTTCTGCCACTTCTTCCTTGCTCATCAATGGCAGTTCTTCTACATTACCTTCCCTGTCGAGTATCTTCACTATATTGGTATCGCATTCAAAGCCTGCTCCTGGCATACACACATCGTTGGCCACAATCAGATCGAGGTTTTTGTTTACTAGTTTACTTCTTGCGTTCTGTATCAAATCTTCCGTTTCGGCTGCGAACCCGACGTGGATCCTTTCTCCCTTTTTTTTACCGATCTCTGATAATATGTCTGGAGTCTCCTTCAATTGCAGAGTAAGGTTTGCCTTTCCCCTTTTCATTTTTTGTGAATGAGCATCCCTTAGCTCATAATCACCTACTGCAGCTGCTTTAATGACGATCGTCGAGTCTTCAAAATTATCGAGGACAACAGCCCTCATCTCTAAAGCTGTCGCAACCGATGAGCATTTTACGTTTCGAGGAACTGGCAACGCACCCGGCCCCGTTATTAAGGTAACATCAGCACCTCTTCTCTTGGCAACTCTGGCTATCGCATAACCCATCTTTCCCGTGGATCGATTAGTAATAAATCTTATCGGGTCGATAAACTCTGTAGTTGGACCGGCAGTAACCAGGACCTTCTCTCCCAAAAGATCCTTTTTAGACAGAATGGCTTCAATCTCTTCAATAATGTCATCAACCTCCGCTAACCTACCGAGACCCTCCGTTCCGCAAGCAAGCTCCCCGGAGGCGGGTTCAACAAAGTGATAACCAAGAGATTTTAGATTATTGATATTCCGCTGTACTATGTGATTTTCAAACATATTCGTATTCATTGCGGGAGCAAGAAGTACAGGGGCTTTAGTTGCCATTACGGATGTTGAGAGGAAGTCATCTGCTACACCGTTTGATATCTTTCCAAGAATATTAGCAGTTGCGGGGGCAATAACAAAAACATCTGCCCATTCCGCAACAGCGATATGCCCGATCTTCGATTCTTCAAGAAGGTCAAATAATCCTGTGATTACCCTGTTGCTGGAAATGGTCTGAAAAGTCAAAGGCGTAACAAACTCTCGGGAGTTTCTAGTCATTATGACGCGGACCGTGGCGTTAAGATTGACAAGCCTTCTTACGAGCTCCACGGCCTTATACACAGCTATCCCGCCCGTAACCCCCAGGACGATCTTGCTGTTTTTTAGCATGTCAGTCTCCTCCCAACGTCCCAAGATCTGAGAGCTTTGAAAAATACCCCCCCCTAGCTTACCTGGTTCAGTCTTTTTACCTCAAAGAAAATCAGGTTCTTCTCCCATTTACTACGAAAATAAAACCTCTCATCTGTAAGTTATTTTCATGCTTGGTAGTGCCCCACGGGGCATGAGGGTTTAGTTAGTGAAAAGGATTCCTCACTCGAATCCCTGACTCCCTGGCCCAGATGCTGGCGCTTGAGCCAGGGCGGGCCTTGACCCCTCTTAATCTATCAACTAATTTGGAGATGATGTGAAAATCATTCGGTTATACGTAATGAAAGTCAAAAGAGCTTCTATTGACCCTACTTAGTTCGTCCTGAAAAATTCCCTTTTCCACTCCGAAGCACAGGTTTTTTGACCCATCTATGACTGGCTTCAGGCACTTTCAGAAACTCGCCCTTCGGGCTCAAACATCCGAAAATGCTTATCTTCCGCTTCGTCAAGATGGGT